>NZ_JBVCPH010000019.1:0-78211 GCF_057456235.1 Photobacterium sp.
GATTTATATCTCACCGTTAGAGTACGGTCACAACTACTGCTCTCTCAGTCAGTGACTGAAAAAACCAATTTGGAGCGACACACGAGGCTCGAACTCGTGACCTCAACCTTGGCAAGGTTGCGCTCTACCAGCTGAGCTAGTGTCGCATCACATGGAAGTTTTTCACCTTCCGGTCACCACTGCAAGAGCAATGACCAATTAAATCTGGAGCGACACACGAGGTTCGAACTCGTGACCTCAACCTTGGCAAGGTTGCGCTCTACCAGCTGAGCTAGTGTCGCATACTTGACTTAACAAGTAAGTTGGTTGCGGGAGCTGGATTTGAACCAACGACCTTCGGGTTATGAGCCCGACGAGCTACCAAACTGCTCCATCCCGCGTCCGAAACAATCAAAAGGAAACAAACTCGTTATTGCCTTTCGAGGCTGCGCATTATACGAGGAAAAATGACGGATGCAATAGTTCTAAAAAAAAATCCGCACTTTTCCTTCCAAATGCTTATTTTACCGTCAAATAGTGAAAATATGCTCACGATAGTAGCGTAACTCAGCAATCGAATCACGGATATCATCCAGCGCCAGGTGGCTACCTTTCTTGGTAAAGCCGGTAAGCAAGTCAGGCTGCCAACGACGGGTTAACTCTTTAATCGTACTGACATCAATATAACGGTAGTGGAAATACTGTTCCAACTCCGGCATATGTTTGTAAAGAAAACGACGATCCTGACCAATACTGTTACCACAAATAGGTGATGCACCTTTCGGAACCCATTTTTCCAGGAAAGCGATTGTCTGGCGTACCGCTTCCTCTTGATCAATGGTACTTTGACGAATACGTGCAACCAGACCACTATTGGTATGTGTATTCGTACACCAGTCATCCATTTTAGCTAATTCCGCTTCTGGCTGATGGATCGCCAAAACCGGACCTTCAGCTAAAATGTTTAATTGGGCATCGGTCACTATCGTTGCAATTTCAATGATTTGATGGACTTCTGGATCTAAACCAGTCATTTCCAAATCAACCCAAATAAGATTCTGATCGCTGATTGTCATTTGATATTGCCTATTTTATGACTAAACCATGTATCATACTTGGCTTATACCGAAAGCCAACCAAACTGACGATATTCTTGTGGCAAAAAAGAAAAAGCTGACTAAAGGCCAGAGCCGTCGCGTACGCTCTAACCAAAACAAACGACTAAATCGCGAAAAAGCCGACGTCCAATGGGATGAAGCGCTACTGGAATCAGCCCGTGAAGGCTTGGTTATTACCCGCTTTGGTCAACATGCTGATGTTGAAGATCCTGAAACAGGAGTGATTCATCGGTGCAACCTGCGCCGAAGTATTCAGAGCTTAGTCTCTGGCGACCGCGTTGTCTGGCGGCCAGGTGTTGAGGCGCTACATGGCATTTCTGGTGTTGTCGAAGCCGTTCACGAACGTGAATCCATGCTCACAAGACCTGACTACTATGATGGTATAAAAGCGGTTGCAGCCAATGTTAACCGGATCATTATTGTCTCGGCCATATTACCGGAACTGTCGCTTAACATTATTGACCGTTACCTTATTGCAGCAGAGACCGTCGGTATTGAACCTCTGATAGTCTTGAACAAGATTGATTTGTTAGAGGCGGATGTCCGCAAGCAAGTCGAAAAAACACTCTCTCTTTACCAGAAAATAGGTTACGAACTGCGTTTCGTCAGCTCTGAAACTGGCGAAGGGATGGAAGCCCTGAAAAATGACCTGAAAGATCACGTCAATATCTTTGCTGGCCAATCCGGTGTGGGTAAATCCAGTATGATTAATACCCTGATGCCTGAGGTCGGAGCTGATATCGGCGATGTCTCCGAAGGGTCGGGTTTAGGTCAGCACACCACCACGGCTGCAAGGCTCTACCACTTCCCTGGTGGCGGTGATCTTATTGATTCGCCTGGAGTCCGTGAATTTGGCCTATGGCATTTAGAGCCGGAACAAGTCACTGAAGCCTTTGTTGAGTTTCGTGAATACTTAGGCGGCTGTAAATTCCGTGACTGTAAACATGGCAATGATCCCGGCTGTCTGATCCGAGAGGCGGTCGAAGCTGGAAAGATAAGCCGTGAACGTTACGACAGCTACCATAAAATCATTGAAAGCATGTCGGAAAACGTGGCTAACCGCCAGTTTTCACGCAATAAACTGAGCTAAGCTTGTCGGGCAATTATCCGTTCCCAAAAGCGGAGATTGCCCGTCGCCTCAAGCCTTCTCCCACCTTCCATGATCGACATACCCGGACCTAATTAACTGACTTTCAGGCACATTTTAGGTATTATTCTCGGTTGAAGTTATTCCAAGATGTTAAAGAGAATAGCTAGGTTGTTGATTAATTGACATTTTCCGGAAGACATATCGTGCTAGATAACATCAAAATTGGCCTGCAGTATTGCACCCCGAAACATGCCCTAACCCGCTTGGCCGGTAGACTGGCTTCATTAGAAGCGGGCAAACTTACCACCGCAGTTATTCGTTGGTTCATCGGCCAGTACAACGTCGACATGTCGGAAGCACGCAATCCGGATCCTGTCGCGTACTCGACCTTTAACAATTTCTTTGTTCGTGAGCTCAAAGAGGGCGCTCGTCCGATTAATGCTGACGACAATCTCTTCTGCTACCCTGCTGACGCCTGTGTCAGTCAGCTCGGCCCGATTAAAGAAGGACGCCTGTTTCAAGCCAAGGGTCACTACTTTGATGCTTGCGAACTGCTGGGCGGCGACAAAACGCTGGCTGAAGAATTTATGGGGGGAGATTTCGCAACCCTGTATTTATCGCCGCGTGATTATCACCGCGTTCACATGCCATGCGACGGTACGCTGCGCCAGATGATCTACATTCCTGGCGATCTGTTCTCGGTCAATCCGCTGACCGCGCAAAATGTACCGAATCTGTTTGCCCGTAATGAGCGGGTCGTCTGTATTTTTGATACCGCTCACGGTCCGGTAGCTCAGGTACTGGTTGGGGCGACCATTGTTGGCAGTATCGAAACGGTATGGGCTGGCACCGTCACTCCGCCTACAGGCCCGGACGTTCGGCGTTGGGAGTACCCGGCTTCAGGCGCTCAGTCCGTTGTATTGAAGAAAGGCCAGGAAATGGGTCGCTTCAAACTGGGCTCAACCGTGATTAACCTGTTCCCGAAAGCGATGCTTCACTTTGTCGAAGAAATGAAACCAGAGCAACCAACCCGGATGGGTCAGCCATACGCTGAGCTCAATGGAAACCAAGACAAAGCGTAACCAGTTAACATTTCTGGAATAAAGGGGCGACTACCGCCCCTTTTTTGATCCCAAAAATTGACCATGTCGAGGATTTTACATTCGTTCAAATAGTATGCTGATTTGCAATGATTAAACAATAAGCAAGCCGACATCACTATGAAGAGAATATCTATATCGCAACTCATTCGGCTGTTTGTGGCCTTCGGGATCCCGCTCGGTATTTTAATGCTACCTATCGATGCCATTCCCATCGAAGGCCTGACGCTGATCCAGCACCGCCTGCTGGCTATTTTTGCTCTCGCCGCACTCCTTTGGGTGCTCGAACCCGTTCCCGTATTCGCAACCTCCATCCTGATCATAGCCCTCGAACTGATCATGATTTCTGATAAAGGTCTGCACCTGTTCCGCACTCCGCCAACAGGCCATGATATGGGTGATATGATGAAATACACCGATATCTTCGGTGCTTTTTCTTCACCGATTATCATTCTATTCATGGGCGGTTTTGCGTTAGCCATTGCTGCATCAAAATACGAGCTTGATAACAACCTGGCCCGGGTATTACTTAAACCTTTCGGCACCCAGCCTAAATTTATTATGCTCGGCTTAATGCTGATCACCGCCGTATTCTCGATGTTTATGTCAAACACCGCCACCACAGTGATGATGCTGGCCCTGTTAGCACCGATTGTTGCCTCGGTACCGAAAGGAGATGTCGGGATTAAAGCGTTAGTACTCTGTGTCCCAATCGCCGCGAATACCGGGGGGATCGCAACCCCCATCGGGACCCCACCCAATGCAATCGCCCTGCAATATCTGACCGGAGAGCACAGCATCAGCTTCCTTGGCTGGATGATGCTCGGTCTGCCATTTGTCATAGTGCAGCTGGCTTTTGCCTGGTGGTTACTGCAGAAATTGTTCCCTTCTTCCCAGCAACAAATGGAGCTTAAGCTAGAAGGTACCTTCCAGAAAAGCTGGCAGGCGATCGTGGTATATATCACCTTTGCCCTTACTATTCTGATGTGGATGACGACCGCGCTGCACGGCATGAATACCTATGTGGTTGCCATCATTCCCTTGGCGGTTTTCACTCTAACGGGGATCATGGGTAAAGAAGAGCTGAAGCTGATCAACTGGGATGTCTTGTGGCTGGTTGCGGGCGGTATCGCCATCGGCCTTGGTTTGGACAAAACCGGCCTGGCAGCAGCATTGGCTCACTCCATTGATTATGATGCCCTTTCACCGATTGCTGTCGTACTGACCCTGTCGCTGATTTGCTGGATAATGGCAAATTTCATGTCTAACACTGCGACGGCCAACTTACTGATGCCGATTGCGGCGGCAGTAGCCGCTTCAATGGAGAGCCTGGCTTCGATCGGCGGCTTGCAGGGCGTATTGATTGTTGTCGCGTTTTCAGCTTCCCTCGGCATGATATTGCCAGTATCAACCCCGCCAAATTCATTGGCTTACTCTACCGGCTTAATTGAGAGTAAAGACATGGCAAAAACCGGTATTATTATTGGCTTGGTAGGCTTGGCAATTGTCTATACTGCCGCTCTTGTGTTGACCTGAGTGGCTAAGTTATGAATGGAGTTTGGATTGTATGCTGATCATCGCTCACCGCGGGGCAAGAACACTTGCCCCGGAAAATACCCTTGCCGCCATGCAGGCTGCGATTAACGGCGGAGCAAAAGCCATTGAATTCGATATTCACAGCCATGGTGATGAATGTCTGGTGATCCATGATCGCTGGCTTGATCGCACCACCAATGGCAAAGGATTGCTACAGGCATATAGTCTGGCTGATATTCAACGGCTTGATGCCGGTAATGGTGAATCCGTGCCAACCCTATGGCAGCTGTTGACACTGGTAAACGGTCAGTGCGCGCTTAACATTGAGCTAAAATGCGTCACTCGTCTGACACCTTTAGTGAAGCAACTCGAACTGGCCTGTAAAAAACTAAACTTCAGCGCCGATCAGTTTTTGATTTCGTCCTTTAATCACCACTTACTCAAGCAACTTAAAACACTGGCACCCGAGTTGAAGCTTGGCGCATTAACGGCTTCTCGCCCGGTGGATGAATGTGCATTTGCCGAAAACCTGGGTGCCTGGTCTGTCAATCTGGATATCGATACGGTATGTCCGGAGTTGGTAACGGATGCCCATCAGCGCGGTTTGAAATGTTATGTCTACACCGTCAACCAACCTGATGACTGGCAGTGGTTAAATCAGATGGGGGTCGATGGCATATTCTGCGATATACCTGAAGCCGCCGTTGGCTCTTTTCCACAAACGGCTGTCCGGCCTGTCTGGGAGTAGGTGCTCATCGCTCAGCGAAAGAGTACCCTACTTTTTATCACGCCCGGCTGGGAGAAAGCTCACAGTTACTTTTATTTCAGTATCCTCATCGCTGCATTTATGAACCTTATCACTAATGATTATGCCCTTCAGGCCGATACTATAAGTGATAAATGCAAGAGTTCAGAATAACCACTCATACTTCATACCTTTAGTGCCTTGAAGTCACCTTTTGCTACCAAATATAAGAGTCTTCGATGAGATATACGATCAAGTTTAAAATACAGATTGCCATCGCCGCGATTATCGCTTCGGTTAGCGCAGTTCAGGCCTGGATTTCCATTAATCAGCTGAAACAAGAAACCACCTCAGAAGTCACCAGCCAAATGACGGATATCGGTCAGGCCACCAGCCGCTATATTGCCGACTGGCTAAGCACCCGAAGCGATATGATGCTGGCCAACGAATCCCTTATTGCCGCTCAGGACAACGTTGACCGTGAACTGCTGCTAACCAAACGTGCTGGCCATTTCCTATCCGTCTATGCCGGTTTCACGGATGGTACCATCGCCTATGGTGATAAATCAGAAGACTGGCCTGCCGATTATGATCCGCGTACCCGTCCCTGGTATAAGGATGCTATGAACACAAGCCAACTGACGCTAACGGAACCCTACCAGGATTTTGATGGCAGTATTGTGGTAAGTTTTGCCAAAGCCTTTCAGGGCAAACACTCCGGGGTGCTGGCCGCAGATCTGACCGTCAGCCATATCATCGATCAAGTGCTGAACATGAAACTGGATCATGATGGCTTCGCCTTTTTAATCGATGGTAACAACCGCATTGTCGCCTACCGGGATGAGACCTTAAGCCAGCAGCCATTAACTCAGTTAGACAGCGAACTAACCCCGGACCTGATCCGTCAGCTGCAAAACCGGCAGACAATCGAGACATTCTCGTTAGACAGTGAGAACAAAGACAAACTCATTTTTGTTGCACCAATTGCAGGCACCAACTGGACTCTGGGTCTTATCGAAGATAAATCTCTGGCATTTGCCTCAATCTCAGAACAGATCACCTTCGTTGTTATGGCCTCCATTGGTCTTTATATCATCATTTCAATCATTGCGACCCTGATCATTAACAGCCTGTTACGTCCGCTGAATAACCTGAATCAGTCGGTCAACCAGCTTGCTCAGGGCAGTGGCGATCTGACCCAGCGGATTGAAATTGAGCGTATGGACGAAATCGGCGAACTGGCTGATAACATGAACCGCTTCTTAGCACAGCTGCAAGGGATGATAAAAGGCGTTGTGGCCCACTCACATACTTTGAGTGAACACGCTGACATATCTTCCAAGCAATCAGCTCTGGCATCGCAGAAAGTCGCCGATCAGCAGAACGATGTGAACCAGATCGCCACAGCCATTCATGAAATGTCGGCAACATCAGGAGAAGTGGCCAGTCACGCTGAAATGACCGCCGCCGCCGCACAGGCTTCAACCAATGCCTGTGATGAAGGCCAGCTGGTGATCGGACAGAACCGAGATGCGATCACCTCGTTAGCGAATCAGGTCCAGGAAGCAGCAACCGTCATCCATGAGCTGGAAAATAATGCCCAGGGCATTAACCAGATCCTCTCGACTATTCAGAGCATTGCAGAGCAAACTAACTTACTGGCACTGAATGCTGCCATAGAAGCCGCGCGTGCCGGTGAACAAGGGCGCGGTTTTGCAGTTGTGGCCGATGAAGTGCGGGTGCTGAGTAAGCGCACCCATGACTCGACGGAAGAAATCCGCAGCATGATCGAAACCTTGCAGCGGAACACCCATCAGGCCGTTGACAGCATGCAGGCGAGCACTGAACTGGCCGATCAGAGCGTCGGTTACGCAGAATCGGCAAACAGCAGCCTGACTAAAATCACTGCAGCCATTACAGAAATTTCTGACATGGCAACCCATATTGCCAGTGCTGCCGAAGAACAACGCGCAGTGAGTGAAGACATCAGCCGAAATACTCAGGCAATTAAAGATGTCTCTGACCATTTAGCGGACCAAACGGCAGATGTCAGCCAAAGTGCCCGCGAGATGAGTGATTCAGCAGAAGCGATGCGACAAGATATTTCTCGCTTTAAGGTGTAAAGCAACCATACCCGTATGGTTTATAAGTAAGCCGATGGTTAAAAACGCTGATGAATACCATTATGGTGATTCACAGCGTTTTTTTCTGCTTGCTCCCCCCAGGATCATCGCCTTAAAAAATCAGGCAATGTCGATCGGAAAAGCGGTAACCTGATCAATATGATCCAACTTGAGCGCCAGCATGATCAAACGATCAACCCCCAGCGCCACACCGGCACAATCAGGGAAACCGGCCCGCAGCGCTTCCACCAGATGTAAATCAATCGGTTGTGGCTTCAATCCCATTTCCAGACGCTGCTTATTGTCCTGTTCAAATCGAGCAAGCTGCTCATCACCATCGGCTAATTCATGAAAACCGTTCGCTAATTCAATGCCTTTAAAGTACACCTCAAAGCGTTCCGCCACTCGGCTATCCGCCGGGTTGATCTGCGCTAATGCCGCCTGTGATGCCGGAAAATCATATACGAACGCCGGAACCTGCTGGCCAATTTTCACTTCAACACCGACACTAAACAGTAGTTGCAACAAGGTGTCGCGATCCTGCTCCGGCTCTGCTATATCAGCCAAACCAAGCGTCGCGGCAGCCACTTTAAGCTCATCCATGCTACATTCCAGCGGACACACACCCAGCACCTGTAAAAATGCTTGCTGGTAGCTCATACGCTCAGCCTGCTGGCAACCCAGCACGTGCTGCAGTAACTCATCCATTTCGTCCATCAGCTCATGATGGTCAAAGTCAGGACGGTACCATTCCAGCATGGTAAATTCCGGATTGTGATAACGACCCGACTCTTCATTGCGAAATGACTTACAAATCTGATAGATAGGTCCACTACCCGCAGACAGCAAACGCTTCATATGAAATTCAGGGCTGGTCATCATGTAGAGTGTCTGACCGCCGGCATATCCCGGGCCGACAAACTCCGTCTGAAAAGTATGCAGATGGACATCCGTTACCGTCGCCTGGCTCATGGCTGGCGTATCGACTTCCAGCACATCTTTGCGGGAAAAGAAATCACGGAGAGAAGAAAGAATAGCAGCACGTTGTTTTAGCTGCGCCATTGAGGCCGTTGGTTGCCAAGGTAAAGACATAATACCACTTCATAGTTTCAGGCTGATCATCTGCCGACAGTTTACCAAAACCAGGCAGCTGTTCACATAGCAGCCCCACCGCCCCGTAAACCGAAAATATTCAATAATTCCTTTTTATAGAGAAATATGAACAACCGACAACTCTGACGTGATATTCCGAGATCAAAAAAAACACAAGATAAAACACAAAAATCACACGGTTATAACCAACACCCCATAAATCTAACATTACATTTAATCCCCCCCCCCAGCTGGGATTGGTTTTTTTTTAACATTAATGACTTACACACAAAAAAAGAAACACAAAACTAACGGGCCAGAAACAACTGGCAAACGAAACACCAGCCAATTAACAAGCACACCACATTACAAATTGTGACAATAATCACAAAATCTGTAATACCCTGACAGTTTAGGCCTACATCACTTCGAAAGATGCGTCTAAATCAAATTTTCTATCGGTTTTGTTGCATAGAATAACCCCAGGATTTCAAGGATAGGTGTGTATATGCATGCCTGTTAAATTTTTCGTCTTACCTCCGGAGGATAGCTGTGAAGACAATTACCACAGATATCGCTGTAATTGGCGCAGGTGGCGCAGGACTACGTGCTGCCATTGCTGCTGCTGAAGCAAACCCTAACTTAGAAATTGCATTGATTTCTAAAGTTTACCCTATGCGCTCTCATACCGTAGCGGCAGAGGGTGGCTCCGCTGCCGTCATCAAGGATGAGGATAGCCTGGACAATCATTTCAACGATACAGTTGGTGGTGGTGACTGGTTATGTGAACAGGACGTTGTTGAATATTTTGTAGAAAACGCGACTCGCGAGATGACCCAGCTGGAACAATGGGGTTGTCCTTGGAGCCGTAAAGAAAACGGTGACGTTAACGTTCGTCGTTTTGGTGGCATGAAGGTTGAGCGTACCTGGTTCGCGGCCGATAAAACCGGCTTCCACATGCTGCACACACTGTTCCAGACTTCTATCAAATACACCCAAATCAACCGTTTTGACGAATACTTCGTGGTTGACCTGCTGGTAGAAGAGGGCGAAGTACAAGGCCTTATCGCGATTCACATGGCTGAAGGCGAATTGGTTTGTATTAAAGCGAAATCTGTTGTGCTTGCGACAGGTGGTGCCGGCCGTGTTTACAACTGCAACACCAACGGCGGCATCGTAACAGGCGACGGTATGGCGATGGCATTCCGCCACGGTGTCCCTCTGCGTGATATGGAATTCGTTCAGTACCACCCGACAGGCCTGCCAGGTACCGGTATCCTGATGACCGAAGGTTGTCGTGGTGAAGGCGGTATCATGCTGAACAAAAACGGCTACCGTTACCTGCAAGACTACGGCATGGGCCCTGAAACACCAATCGGCCAGCCGAAGAACAAATACATGGAACTGGGTCCGCGTGACAAAGTTTCTCAAGCGTTCTGGCACGAACAGCAAAAAGGCAACACCATCAAGCACCCACTGGGCGATGTTGTTCACCTTGATTTGCGCCACCTGGGTAAAGAATACCTGCACGAGCGTCTACCCTTCATCTGTGAGCTTGCGAAAGCCTACGTGAACGTTGACCCTGCGGAAGAGCCAATTCCAATTCGTCCAACCGTGCACTACACCATGGGTGGTATTGAAACAGACAAAAACAACGAAACACGTATCTCTGGTCTGTTCGCCGTCGGTGAGTGTTCTTCTGTTGGCCTGCACGGTGCTAACCGTCTGGGTTCTAACTCTCTGGCAGAGCTGGTTGTATTCGGCCGCCTGGCGGGTGAAGGCGCTGCAAAGCGTGCGGCAGAATTCAAAGGCTGGAACGAAGAAGGGATCACTAAGCAAATGAAGGCTGTTCAAGACCGTATCGACGCTCTGCTATCACAAGAAGGCGACGAAAACTGGTCTGATATCCGTACTGAAATGGGTCACTCCATGGAAGCGGGTTGTGGTATCTACCGCCAAGAAGACCTGATGCAAGCGACTGTTGATAAACTGGCAGAGCTGCGTGAGCGTTATAAGAAGATCAGCATCAAAGATAAAGGCAAAGTATTCAACACCGATCTGCTCTACGCAATCGAAGTGGGCTACGGCCTGGAAGTAGCAGAAGCCATGGCTCACTCTGCGATTAAACGTACTGAATCTCGTGGTGCACACCAGCGTCTAGACGAAGGTTGTACAGAGCGTGATGACGTCAACTTCCTGAAGCATACACTGGCATTCTACAACGGTGACAAAGCACCTCGTATCGAATACAGCGACGTGACAATCACCAAGTCTCAGCCTAAAGCGCGTCTATACGGTGCAGCAGCAGAAGAGGCAGCAGCGAAAGAAGCAGCAGAAGCGGCAGCGAACAAAGAGGAGCAGGCATAATGTCAGGCAACCGTATCCAGAAAGTTGAAATTCTGCGTTATGACCCGGAAAAAGATGCAGAACCGTACTTCGAAATGTTCGAAGTACCGTTTAACGAAACTATGTCTGTGCTTGATGCACTGGGCTACATCAAAGATAACCTAGACAAAGATTTGGCTTACCGTTGGTCTTGCCGCATGGCGATCTGCGGTTCTTGCGGCATGATGGTTAACAAGGTACCCAAGCTGGCTTGTAAAACCTTCCTGCGTGACTACCCGAACGGTCTGAAAATTGAAGCGCTGGCTAACTTTGCTATCGAAAAAGATCTGATCGTCGACATGACGCCGTTTATCGAGCGTCTTGAAGCAATTAAGCCATACATCATCGGTAACGATCGCACACCTGAAGATGGTCCAAACAACCAGACGCCCGAGCAAATGGCTAAGTACAAGCAATTTGCCGGTTGCATCAACTGTGGTCTTTGCTACTCAGCCTGCCCTCAATTTGGTCTGAATCCTGAGTTCATTGGTCCGGCAGCGCTAACACTTGCACACCGATACAACCTGGATAGCCGTGATAACGGCGCTAAAGAGCGTATGAAGCTGATTAACGGCGAGAACGGCGCTTGGGGTTGTACTTTCGTGGGTTACTGTTCTGAAGTTTGTCCGAAGAGCGTTGATCCGGCAGCAGCGGTTAACCAGGGTAAAGTTGAATCTTCTAAAGATTTTGTTATTGCCATGATTAAGCCTCAGGAGGCATAAGGATGAGCAACCGTAAACCTTACGTTCGCGAAATGACACGTACCTGGTGGAAAGATCATCCTTTCTACCGCTTTTATATGGTTCGTGAAGCAACAATCTTACCGCTGATCTTCTTCACAATCTGCCTGACCTTCGGTCTTGGCAGCCTGGTGAAAGGTCCTGAAGCCTGGGCTGGTTGGTTAGACTTTATGTCTAACCCCATCGTTGTCGTTTTGAACATTGTTGCGCTTCTCGGCAGTTTGTTCCACGCACAAACCTTCTTCAGCATGATGCCTCAAGTAATGCCGATTAAAATCAAAGGCAAAGCACTTGATAAGAAAATTGTTGTACTGGTGCAGTGGGCTGCAGTGGCTGCTATCTCACTCTTCGTTCTAGTGCTAGTTTAAGGAGAACCACGTGGTAAATCTAAATCCTAAACGTTCTGACGAGCCAGTATGGTGGGGTCTGTTTGGTGCTGGCGGTACTTGGTTCGCAATGCTAACACCAGTAACTGTACTTGTTCTGGGTATCATGGTGCCGCTAGGCATCATTGATGCTGAAGCGATGAGCTACGAGCGTGTAACAGGCTTCGTAACCAGTATTATCGGCGCGCTATTTACTATCGGTACGCTGGCACTACCCATGTGGCATGCGATGCACCGCCTGCATCACGGTATGCATGATCTGAAATTCCACACCGGTGTGGCAGGTAAAATCGCGTGTTACGCGACAGCATTCCTCGTGTCTGCACTGGCTGTTATCTTTGTCTTCATGATCTAACCATCATCTAGATACCAGTTTAAAAAGCACCGCACCGCATTGCGGTGCTTTTTTATATCTGACAGGCACAAAAAAGGTCGCCTAGGCGACCTTTTTCAGCAGCAAGCAGTGATTACTTCACACGGCTTACGTATTCGCCCGAACGCGTATCAACTTTGACTACTTCGCCAATCTGAATGAATAGCGGTACACGTACCACAGCGCCAGTGACTAGCGTTGCTGGTTTACCCCCCGTGCCCTGAGTATCGCCTTTCAGGCCAGGGTCGGTTTCAGTGACTTCTAACTCAACGAAGTTTGGTGGAGTAACAATGATTGGGTTACCGTTCCACAGTGTCAGCGTACACGTGTTGTTTTCTACCAACCATTTCGCATTTTCACCAACCGCTTTCAGATCAGCAGCTAACTGCTCAAATGTTACGTTGTTCATGAAGTGGTAGAATTCGCCGTCGTTGTATAGGTAATCAAGCTCGATGTCGATTACGTCTGCAGCTTCAACCGAGTCGCCAGATTTGAAAGTCTTCTCAAGCACCTTGCCTGAAATTAGCTTACGGATCTTAACGCGGTTGAACGCCTGGCCCTTACCGGGCTTAACAAATTCGTTTTCGATAATGACACATGGTTCATTATCTAGCATAATTTTCATTCCGCCGCGGAATTCATTGGTGCTGAAAGACGCCATTTCTATCCTCTTAACATCTTCGAGTTGTATTTAATGCCGCATATAATAACCCGAAACGCCTCAACTGTTGAGCAAAACTGGCTTAATGATCTAGCTAATGCGATTTCCGATCCCTTTCAGCTATTAAAAATCCTGAAAATTGATCCGGCCCCATGGGAAAACGGGTTAACTGCACGGAAGTTATTTGCGCTGCGTGTTCCACTGAGCTTTGTCGACAGAATGGAAATTGGCAACCCTTACGATCCCTTGTTGCGACAGGTGCTGCCGCTTGAGCAGGAATTCGAGGTTCATGATGGTTATTCCCTCGATCCGCTTGAAGAGCAGGACAACGCCATACCCGGGCTGCTGCACAAGTACAAAAACCGCGTACTGATGATCGTAAAGGGGGGATGCGCCGTCAACTGCCGTTACTGCTTCCGCCGACATTTCCCGTATGATGAAAACAAAGGCGGCAAGCGCCACTGGCAAACGGCACTCGACTATATCGCGACCCACCCGGAAGTTAATGAAGTTATTCTCTCGGGCGGTGACCCATTAATGGCCAAAGACCATGAACTGCAATGGCTGATTAACGCTATCGAGCTGATACCACACATTAAACGCCTCAGAATTCACTCACGTCTGCCCGTGGTTATTCCTGCACGCATTACCGCTGAACTTTGCCAGATGCTGGATAACAGCCGGCTGCAGACAGTTATGGTTACCCATATCAACCATGCCAATGAGATTAATGATGAGTTAACCTCGGCAATGGCCAAATTACAACAGGCCAATGTGACCTTGCTTAACCAGGGAGTGCTACTACGAGGGATCAACGATTCAGTAGGCGCACTGACCTTGCTCAGTGAAGCATTATTTAGCGCCGGTATTCTGCCTTACTACCTGCATGTGCTGGATAAAGTGCAGGGGGCGGCCCATTTTATGGTGAGCGACCAAGAGGCTCGTCAGTTGATGGCAGGCTTGCTACAGAATGTCTCTGGATATTTAGTCCCTAAACTGACCCGTGAAGTCGGCGGACGGGCTAGTAAAACCCCGCTCGATTTACATTTAGAGTAACGCCAATACACCAGCCAATGAATGCATTTCGGATAAAGCCGTATTCATTGGCCGTTGTTTGTTGAGATCTCATCGCGTCACATACCGCATGTCCAGCCATGGACAACAAAGTACAGCTGCTATGTTCCAGCCTCTTCCCCGTAAACAATAACCCCTTTTAATCCATTGTTCTTAAAGGCAGTGCAGCTCGTACCGCTTTTTGATCATTACAAATCAGAAGCGCCCCTGAGCCCGAGCAGCTTTTAAGTCAAAGTTCAGCAAAAAGGTGGTCACGCGCAAGAGTGACAAGGGCAAGATCAAATATTCCGACCTAATGTACTGATAAATAATTACTTTTTAAGTGTGTACAGCTTTTCTGGTAATTTTTAGAGTAAACCCTGTTCGTCATCACCAGCCCATAGTGTACTTTAACCTCTCATGCCGTTCAGCTTTTTACTCTATTGACAGCAAAATGATGTACTTTTTTGACTTCTGTAGTAAAAATGCCAAAGTAGCCATTAAGCAATTGATTTTAAATCAAAAAAAACACGTACAGCTTTTCGAGCATTTTTCTTTATCAACTTGCGACGGAGAAAATAGAAAATAGACAGGCATAAAAAACCCGCCTTCCGGCGGGTTTTAAATCAAGCAGTTAGCTTAGAGGGATGATTACATCATGCCGCCCATGCCACCCATACCACCCATGCCGCCCATATCATGCATGCCACCAGCGTCTTTTGCTGGCATATCGGTGATCATTGCTTCAGTCGTGATCATCAGGCCCGCAACAGAAGCCGCGAACTGGAGTGCTGAACGCGTGACTTTCGTTGGGTCAAGAATACCCATTTCAATCATATCGCCGTATTCGCCCGTTGCCGCATTGTAACCGTAGTTACCTTCGCCAGCGCGAACGTTGTTCGCAACAACAGACTCTTCATCACCCGCATTGGTCGTGATTTGACGAAGTGGTGATTCCATTGCACGTAGAGCAACACGGATGCCGACGTTCTGCTCTTCGTTGTCGCCTTCAAGACCAGCCACTTTAGATGCAGCACGAATAAGTGCAACACCACCACCAGCAACCACGCCTTCTTCTACCGCGGCACGCGTTGCGTGCAGGGCATCTTCAACGCGGTCTTTTTTCTCTTTCATTTCAACTTCGGTGGCTGCGCCCACTTTGATGACAGCAACGCCGCCTGCCAGTTTAGCAACACGCTCTTGAAGTTTTTCTTTGTCGTAGTCTGAAGTCGCGTCTTCGATTTGTTGACGGATCTGAGCAACACGGCCCTGAATCATTGTTTCTTCACCCGCACCATCAATGATAGTGGTGTTTTCTTTGGTGATCGTAATGCGCTTAGCCTGACCCAGATCTTCAAGCTGAACTTTTTCCAGCTCCAGACCGATTTCTTCAGAAATAACCGTACCCGCAGTCAGAACCGCAATATCTTGTAGCATTGATTTACGACGGTCACCAAAACCAGGTGCTTTAACTGCTGCAACTTTCACGATGCCACGCATGTTGTTCACAACAAGCGTTGCCAGTGCTTCGCCTTCAACGTCTTCTGCAACGATAAGCAGTGGACGAGATGCTTTCGCTACCGCTTCCAGCGTAGGAAGTAGTTCACGGATATTCGATACTTTCTTGTCTACAAGTAGAATGAACGGGTTGTCCAGATCAACAGAACCGGCTTCCTGGTTGTTGATGAAGTAAGGAGACAGGTAACCGCGGTCAAACTGCATACCTTCAACAACATCAAGCTCATCTTGAAGCGCCTGACCTTCTTCAACCGTGATAACACCGTCACGGCCGACTTTTTCCATTGCTTCTGCAATCAAGTTACCCACAGTTGCATCAGCATTGGCAGAAATTGTACCAACCTGAGCGATTGCTTTGGTGTCTGCACATGGAACTGACAGTTCTTTCAGCGCTGCAACAGCAGCAATAACCGCTTTGTCGATACCGCGCTTAAGATCCATTGGGTTCATGCCGGCAGCAACGGCTTTCAGGCCTTCACTGATAATAGATTGAGCAAGAACCGTTGCTGTTGTTGTACCGTCACCCGCTGCGTCATTCGCTTGCGAAGCAACTTCTTTAACCATCTGTGCGCCCATGTTCTGGAATTTGTCTTCCAGTTCAATTTCACGCGCAACAGAAACACCATCTTTGGTGATAGTTGGTGCACCGAACGACTTGTCCAGTACAACGTTACGGCCTTTAGGGCCCAAGGTTACTTTTACTGCATCAGCCAGAACGTTGACACCTTCCAGCATTTTAATACGTGCGTCGTTACCAAATTTTACGTCTTTAGCAGCCATGTCTATCTTCCTTTCTTAGTTCTTTATTTGAAGTGAACGGATTATTCAACGATTGCCATAATGTCATTTTCTGACATGATCAGGACTTCTTTGCCATCAATCTTTTCAGTTTTAATACCGTAGCCTTCAGCAAAGATAACGGTATCGCCAACTTTTACGTCCAACGGCTGAACAGTGCCGTTTTCCAGAACGAGGCCTTTACCTACAGCAACGACTACGCCGCGAGTTGATTTTTCGGCAGCAGAACCAGTTAGAACGATACCACCAGCTGACTTA
Organism: Photobacterium sp.; assembly: GCF_057456235.1. Classification (NCBI taxonomy): domain Bacteria; kingdom Pseudomonadati; phylum Pseudomonadota; class Gammaproteobacteria; order Vibrionales; family Vibrionaceae; genus Photobacterium; species Photobacterium sp. The sequence continues at coordinate 16,956 of NZ_JBVCPH010000019.1, forward strand.
GATTCAACTTCTTGGCGTTCTACGATAACTCGGTTATGTAATGGACGAATATTCATCGGTCGTCTCTCCAGATTTTGGTAAGATCCATAAGATAAAAAGAAGTAAGCATCAAACTGCCTACTTTCATGAAATAGCGTTTTTCTGATACTTAGACATGTTGGGTCAAATTTCTGGAACCCAAGCCCTGTACCGTTATTTTTTTATAATTTCTCTGAGAATTTTTGCCCGATCACACTCTTTTGCTTTAGGGTAAGCCAGCCAATCAAATCCGAGACCACTATGTCAGCAGAACAACAGTCAGCAGAAAGTAGATCGGCCAATATACGGCCTGACAAGCACGGGCTGCTCTCTGATCCTATTGCAGAAGTATTGCGTCGCCTAACCGTACCCATGGTATTCGGAATGGTGGCGATCTTAATGTTCAATCTGGTCGATACCTTTTTTATCTCCCTGTTAGGCACCGAAGCGCTGGCTGCTGTCAGTTTTACCTTTCCGGTCACCTTTGCCCTTAACTGCATTACCATGGGTGTCAGTGTGGGGATCTCCACCAGTGTGGGCCGCTTGTTAGGTCAGGGGGAAAATAATTCCGCAGCACGCTTCGCCAGCCACGGATTACTGCTGGCGGTCATTTTAATGATCGGTGCTTCTTCCCTGGGGACGATGACCATCACCCCACTCTTTTCATTGATTGGGGCCACGCCAGAATTATTGCCAATCATCTCCCAATACATGAATATCTGGTATCTCGCCATTCCACTATTGGTGATACCGATGGCCGGAAACAGTGCGATCCGTGCAACGGGTGATGCTAAAACCCCGGCCAAGATCATGATGCTGGCCGGGTTGATCAACGGTATTCTGGATCCTTTACTGATCTTTGGTTATGGCCCTTTTCCTGAACTGGGCGTGAAGGGGGCAGCGATTGCCAGTGGGATCAGCTGGGCATTCGCGTTGATAAATTCCCTGTATATCTTAATTAAACGTGAAAAACTACTGGCCTGGCCACAGCTGGCACGCATTTGGAAAGACTGGCAACAGGTGATGCAAATTGGTACTCCGGCTAGCTTGTCCAATGCAATGAACCCATTATCAGGCGCACTGCTCATGTCACTTCTGGCCGCTCAGGGCACATCGTCGGTTGCTGCCTATGGCGCGGCAATGCGTATCGAATCTTTGCTGGTGATCGTGATAATGGCTTTGGGCTCAGCGTTAATGCCCTTTATCGCGCAAAATTTAGGGGCTGATAACCCCCGCCGGGCATTTCATGCATTATTTATGACCATGCGCTTTGCGATTGTTTTTCAATTGCTGGTCTTTATTATGATGGTGCCACTCAGCTGGCCGCTATCTTCACTCTTCAGCCAGGATAGCGCGGTACAGCAACAGATATGGCATTACCTGATTGTTGTGCCAGTGAGCTATGGTATGCAGGCCGTATGCATGTTGCTGATCAGTGCCTTAAATGCCATGCATAAACCAATGCACGCACTGGTGTGGAATCTGTTGCGGTTATTTGGTTTTTTACTGCCTGCAGCATGGCTCGGCAGTCAGCTTAATGGGACAGAAGGGCTATTTATCGGTATTGCTGTCGCCAATATTGCCAGTGGTATCAGCGCTTACTTTTATGCGCTAAGAATGCGTCGGCAGTCTGGATTATATGCAAGTTAAAACCCGCGATATCTTCATTGTATAATATGAACAGCATGAACAAATAAGGCAGCTTAGGCTGCCTTTTACATACGCGTGGTATTGCCTATCCTTTTAATGTCTCCGTCAGTGATTACTTCAGACGATTTTGCTGATCGTTATCTTTATTATCGTCTTTGCGCTCAAACTCACCGTCGAATACATCCCCCTGACTATTGGCATCTTTGTCGCGGCGTGGTTCAAAAGGATCGGTACCGTTCTCAAAAGGCCGCTGCTCAGTAAAACCCGGGCCACCGCCAAAACCGGCGCTAAAACCAGAGCCTGACGCCATCCCCTTCACCTTCACGCGGCTCATTAGCTGCTGGGCTAACATCGCCCGCGGGGCTGGCAGAAGCACCAACATACCAAGTGCATCCGTCATGAATCCCGGGGTCAGCAGCAATACCCCGGCAACCGCCAGCATGACTCCTTCAACAATTTGCTGAGCCGGCAGTTCGCCTTGCTGCAATTTAGTTTGTACCGCCATCAAAGTCGCAATGCCCTGACTGCGGACCAATGATGCCCCGACCACCGCCGTGATCAGTACCAAAGCAAGCGTTGGCCATAGCCCAAATAAGCCGCCGAGCTGAACAAATAAGGCAATTTCAACAATGGGAACAACGATAAACAAAAACAGTAATACAGGAAACACGACTCACCTCTTTGTCACTGGTCAACACTTGCTGACGGTAATGCCATCAGAGATGGCCAGCTTATTTATATAGTCTAATCAATGTGGAGTATTGTGGCATTTTTCAGCCGCCTGTGCGCGTTACCAGTCCGCATTATTGATCTCCGAACAAAAACCAACACCGATGTCACATCAACACCACAACCCGAAACTTTTCGATACATTAAAATCCAACATGATTAACATTGATTTTCAACAACCTGTCGTCGTTGCCCGTTAGCATTAGCGGGCACCAAGGATAGCAAACAACTTATTCACATCCTGTCACTTTAGATCATTTCTCGACGCATTTAGCCTCCTTGTTGTTAACAGCAATTGTGAGCGCGATCTCGTTTTTGTGCATATGTTTTCATGCGCTTTAAAAAAGTGATCCAGATTATGTTTTTACCCATAAAGGGGAGTATTATCAGCCTCACATAAGGTGTCAGGTACGATCATCTAGCCAACACTCCTGCGGAATGGACTCTTAATTCAGAATTGGCTCAACGTTTGAATTTTATTTAGCAGATTCCCATAAGGCTACCTCATGTCTCAGATGATTGATCTTGAAAAAAATGAAGCAACTCTGAATGTTGCTACCCGCATCGAAGAAGATTTACTTGGCGATCGTCACGTTCCTGCTGACGCTTACTGGGGCATTCACACTCTTCGCGCTGTTGAAAACTTCAACATATCTAAAACTACTATCTCTGATGTGCCAGACTTTGTTCGCGGTATGATTTTTACCAAGAAAGCGGCTGCAATGGCTAACAAAGAACTTGGTGCAATTCCATCTGAAGTTGGCGAATACATCATCAAAGCCTGTGACCTAATCCTGGACACGGGCAAGTGCATGGATCAATTTCCATCAGACGTCTTCCAGGGTGGTGCCGGTACTTCTGTTAACATGAACGCCAACGAAGTGATCGCCAACCTTGCTCTGGAGCTTATGGGCAAAGCGAAAGGCGAGTACGACATCGTTAACCCGAACGATCACGTTAACAAGAGCCAGTCGACCAACTGTGCCTACCCAACCGGTTTCCGTGTTGCGGTATATAACAGCATCATGACAATGGTTGAAGCGCTGATCTATCTAAAAGAAGCCTTCGACGCGAAAAATCACGAATTCTCAGACGTATTGAAAATGGGCCGTACCCAGCTGCAAGACGCGGTGCCTATGACCGTAGGCCAGGAATTCAACGCGTTCGCCATTTTGATCAAAGAAGAAATCAAGAACCTTCGCCACACCGCAGAACTGTTGCTGGAAGTTAACCTTGGTGCAACCGCTATCGGTACTGGCCTGAATGCTGCCACGGGATACCAGGAGCTGGCAGTTCAGCGTCTGGCTGAAATCACCGGCCTGCCGTGTACCCCTGCAGAAGATTTGATCGAAGCAACGTCTGACTGTGGTGCCTACGTGATGGTTCACGGTGCGCTGAAGCGTACTGCCGTTAAACTCTCTAAGATTTGTAACGACCTACGCCTGCTTTCTTCTGGTCCTCGTACTGGTCTGAACGAAATCAACCTACCTGAAATGCAGGCAGGCTCTTCTATCATGCCGGCGAAAGTAAACCCGGTGATCCCTGAAGTGGTTAATCAGGTGTGCTTCAAAGTGATCGGTAACGACACTACCATTACTTTCGCAGCAGAAGCCGGTCAGCTTCAGCTGAACGTCATGGAACCGGTTATCGGTCAGGCGCTATTTGAATCTATCGACCTATTGAAAAATGCCGCTATCAACCTGCGTGATAAGTGTATTACGGGCATCACAGTGAACAAAGAGGTCTGTGAAAGCTACGTGTTCAACTCTATCGGTATCGTGACTTACCTGAACCCGTTCATTGGCCACCATGAAGGTGACATCGTCGGTAAAATCTGTGCAGAAACAGGTAAAAATGTCCGTGAAGTCGTACTAGAACGTGGGCTTCTGACAGAAGAGCAGCTAAATGACATCTTCTCAGTACAAAATCTGATGCATCCAGAATATAAAGCGAAGCGTTACAACTAATAACGCAAACGCTAGATAAATGGGCGGGTTTTCAGGACGAAAATCTGCCCCCTTTTTGCTACAAATTCCCATTTTATTTTTTTACTTTAAAGACAGGACAATCTTATGATTGGTGTAGAGCTATTTGTCGTTCTCGCGTTTATTTACCTTGGCGCAAGAATCGGTGGTATTGGTATTGGTTTTGCCGGCGGTGCTGGTGTACTGGTGCTTTCCCTTTTTCTCGGGATGGATGCAGGTAATATCCCTGTAGACGTCATCCTGATCATCATGTCAGTCATTACTGCCATTGCCGCAATGCAAGTTGCCGGTGGTATGGACTGGTTGGTTGATCTGGCAGAAAAATTTCTGCGTAAAAACCCTAAGCGCATCACATTCTATGCGCCGATAGTGACTTACTTCATGACCCTGCTTGCAGGTACCGGCCATACTGCATTCTCAACCCTGCCGGTTATCGCGGAAGTGGCCAAAGAGCAAGGTATCCGTCCTTCTCGTCCACTTTCTATTGCCGTTGTCGCATCACAAATTGCAATCACTGCATCGCCTATCTCTGCTGCAGTTGTATTCTTTTCCGGTATTCTTGAGCCATTGGGTGTCGGTTACCTGACACTGCTGGCAATCTGTATCCCAACAACATTTACCGCCTGTATGGTAGGTGCATTTGTTTCTAACTTCCTCGGCTGTGAGCTAAAAGACGATCCTGTTTATCAAGATCACCTGGCTAAAGGTCTGATCAAAATCCAGGGCGCAACCAAACGTCAAATTCTGCCAACAGCGAAAACAGCTACATACATTTTTATTGTGGCTATCGTCGCGGTAGTTGCTTATGCCACTATGATTTCAAGTGCTGTAGGCCTGATCGAAAACCCTGCATTGGGCCGTAATGATGCAATCATGGTATTCATGCTGACAGCAGCGATGGCTATCGTGACATTCACTAAGATTGATGCATCTCAGATTGCCAATGCCGCGACATTCAAGTCAGGTATGAGTGCTTGTGTGTGTGTCTTGGGTGTTGCCTGGTTAGGTGATACGTTCGTATCTGGGCATATCTCTGAAATCAAAGAACTGGCGGGTGAAATTCTGGCGCAATACCCTTGGATGCTGGCTGTGACGCTGTTCTTTGCTTCTATGCTACTTTACTCTCAGGGCGCAACCACGACGGCTCTGATGCCTGCGGCACTGGCCATTGGCGTTGCACCACTCACTGCTATCGCGTCTTTCGCAGCGGTAAGTGCGCTGTTCGTACTGCCAACTTACCCGACTCTGCTGGCAGCGGTTGAAATGGATGAAACAGGTTCAACCCGTATCGGTAACCTGGTATTCAACCACCCGTTCTTCATTCCGGGTCTGGTAACAATTTCAACATCGGTTGCACTTGGTTTCGCCGTCGGCGGTATCTTCCTGTAACAGGTTGACAAGGCAGTTGTTGATATAGCGACAATTTTGCAAGACCATGAAAAGGCTGCCTGCGGGTAGCCTTTTTTATTGGTACAAGAGGCAAGAAAAGGCATAACGTTGGGATACGTTGTATCAATGCATTGTTACGGCAGTACAAGTACAGAGGAAACATTCAGAAAAAGTGAAGTATTACGATGAGATAAGAAGAGTTACGAAGAATTACGAAGAGATTTAATTTGAATATTTGTCTCCGCCCCATCCAGGGGCGAAGACCAAGAACAGATACGATTCCCGGCGTATTTGTTCAGACCGGAGCAGCCGTTATTCCCCAGCGGCTGATCCGATATCATGTCTCAGTTTGCTACTGTTCAGGCTCAAGACAGGAGAGCCTGAAACACTATAGTAATAACTGAGAGAGCCATGCGATAGAGGTAAAAGCGTTATGCAGCGATGCAAAAATGGGATGAAGTTGGATGACCTGCGGACACTGATTGCGATTGCCCAACACGGCAGTTTCAGGGCCGCAGCCAGTGCACTGGATATCCCGCCGACGACACTTAGCCGCCGGTTACAACGGCTGGAAGAGACTCTCGGTAGCCAGTTGGTGATCAGAGACAGCCGTAATGTTGCCCTCACCCCACTCGGCCAGAATTATGTCGAGCGCTGCCAGCCGCTGTTTGACGAACTGGAAGCCACCACCACAGAGCTGATTGATACCAGCAATAACAATCCCCGAGGTGCACTGCGCATATCGGCACCGGTTGGATTGCTGACGTATCAGCTGATGCCGCTGTTTAATCAGTTTCTGGTGCAATACCCGGAGATCACGCTGTCGCTCAACCATCTTTCCAATCAGCATCATGATTACAGCCCGGAGCTATACGATGTGGTCTTTCGCGTCGGTCATCAGCCTGACTCAAGTTTTGCCGCCGCCAAAATTGGCGAATCACAGCGTACTTTAGTGGCCTCTTCGCACTATTTAGCCCAATACAGCATCCCCTCTCATCCCGACGAGCTCAATAGCCATGCCCGCCTGGCGACAGTGCCCGAATTTGAGTGGGCACTCACTCGAAAAGCGGATCCTGTCAGTCCGGAAACAATCTGGATCAACTCACCGGTACGGATGGCCATCGCCGATCTCAACAGTGTCAAACAAGCCGCAATCAAAGGATTAGGCATCGCGTGCCTGCCAAATTACGTCGTCGCCGATGCACTGGAACAGGGTTTGCTGTCAACCATGATGAACGACTGGTATTCACCGCCGCGTCCTATCTATATGCTTTATCAGCGCCTGGGCTATGTACCCAGCCATATCCGCTGCTTTACCGATTTTATGCGTGACGGCCTGACTGGAAAATAAATTGATGGCATGGTGATGAAACCAATCACTGTATATGACGGTCTTACGGAGTATAGTTAATGGTACAGAACCAAAGACCCTGGTAGCCAGTTTCCGGGTACGCCCTGCAGACGAGTCGAGTAAGAATGATAGGATTGAAAAAAAATAACGGGGTTGCCCGTATCGTTTCCCTGTTTGTTTTATTGGGGAACCTGCTGATCGGTGCGCTCAGCCAGCCTGCTCTGGCTGAGTTTTCTCTGCCGGGATTTTCGGATAGCAATACCAATAAGTTTGTGACCGTCGATGAAGCATTTCCCTTTAACTTCAGCCAGCAAGGCGACAGAGTCTACCTTGACTGGCAGGTGAAGCCGGGCTATTACCTCTACCAGCATCAACTTTCGGTTACCGGTAACAACGCAACGCTGGGGCAAGTCGGGATCCCGGCGGGTAAGCCTTATCAAGACGAGTTCTTCGGTGAAGTCAATATTTACACCGAACCACTGACTGTCAGCGTGCCACTGATAGAAGCGAGCGAAGGGGCAAGCCTGACGGTGCGTTACCAGGGCTGTGCCAAGGCCGGTTTCTGCTATCCTCCCGAGATTCGCCAGGTTCCTTTATCTGCCGTCGCAAAAAAACCTAATAGTTCAACGCCTGCGCTCCCATCAGCAACAACGGCAGCACCACAGAGTGAAGTAAGTACTAACACGCAAACAACAACCGCACCGGCAACACAGCAAGATCAGCTGGCCAGCGATCTCGCCGACCAGTGGTGGACGCCCCTGATCTTTTTGGCCTTGGGTATCGGGCTGGCCTTTACGCCATGTGTCTTGCCCATGTACCCCATTCTGACCGGTATCGTATTAGGTGGCGGCAAGCTCAGCCACGGCCGCACTTTTCGGCTGGCCTTCATTTACGTTCAGGGAATGGCCCTGACCTACACTTTGCTGGGGTTAGTGGTCGCTTCGGCGGGCATGCAGTTTCAGGCCGCTTTGCAGCATCCGTACGTACTGAGCGGCTTAAGTGTCCTGTTTGTACTGCTGGCCCTGTCGATGTTTGGGGCTTATACCCTGCAGCTGCCTAGCACAGTTCAGACCTGGCTCAGCGGACTGAGCAACAAGCAGCAAGGTGGCCACATCGGTGGCGTATTCGCCATGGGGGCGATTTCCGGTTTGGTCTGCTCGCCATGCACCACTGCCCCGTTATCCGGCGCATTGATTTATGTCGCGCAAAGCGGTGACTTACTGACCGGCGCCGTTGCTTTGTATGCCCTGGCTATCGGGATGGGGATCCCACTGATCCTGGCCGCGATGTTCGGTAACAAACTGTTGCCTAAAGCGGGGAACTGGATGACCCACGTAAAGGTCTTCTTCGGTTTTGTCTTGCTGGCGGTGCCGATCTTCCTATTAGAACGAATTCTGCCGCATACTCTGGTTCCGTATCTGTGGTCGGTATTAGGCATTGCAGCCTTTGGCTGGCTGTATCATGTCAAAACCACCATGCCAGTATCGTGGCGTAGCAGCACATTGGCAGTGATTGCGATTGTGGGCCTGCTCGTGGCGACCCAGCCGCTATACCAGCGGATAACAGAGCCTCAATCATCCGTAACCGCCAACCCTGTCGCCATTGAATTTACCCGCATCAGCACTATTGATGAGCTGAATTCAGCACTCGCCGATGCCAAGGCCCAGGGCAAGCCCGTGATGTTAGATTTCTATGCTGACTGGTGCGTCGCCTGTCTGGAGTTCGAGAAGTATACCTTCCACGATCAGGCTGTCGCTCCGGTGCTGAGCAAGTTTGTGTTACTGCAAGCGGATGTCACCAAAAGCTCACCGGAAGATATCAAGCTACTACAGGCGTTGGACGTACTGGGCTTACCGACTCTCGATTTCTGGGATGCCCAAGGTAATCGACAGCAGAGCGCTCGCCTGACGGGGTTCATGGCAGCCGAGCCTTTCTTGCAGCACCTTAAAAGCCGACAGCTCACTGACTAATTAGACTTTATAAATCAACAATAAGGGCTCATGCCGGGCCCTTATTGGCGCTCGCTGTTACCTAAGCGCCGATCCAGCTCTTATCTTGGGTGTTAACAAATTGATCTCCCCTGATCGCAGTGATACCTTAATCGAAATGAATTACAAAATGACTGCCATGGACGCTCAATACACGATTGTTATTGCCGATGATCATCCACTATTCCGTAATGCGCTGTTTCAATCAGTGCATATGGCCATCAGTGGTGCCAATTTGCTGGAAGCCGACGCGCTCGACACCCTGCTCAGCTTGTTAGAAAAAGAACCCGAGGTCGATCTTTTGTTGCTTGATTTAAAAATGCCGGGCTCAAATGGCCTGTCAGGCCTCATCCAGCTACGCAACCAGTACCCTGATTTACCCGTTGTGGTTATTTCTGCCAGTGAAGAAGCGACCATTATCAGGCAAGTTCGCCATCATGGTGCCTTCGGCTTTATCCCAAAATCCAGTGATATGCGGGCTTTGATCGGTGCACTCAATCAGGTACTGGAAGGTGAGCCGTTTTTCCCTGAAGGAATTGGCGAAGAAGAGGATGACGAGGTAAACGAACTGGCGCAAAAGATCGCGACGTTAACCCCGCAACAATACAAAGTCTTATGCATGTTGTCTGATGGGCTGCTCAACAAGCAAATTGCCTATGAACTCAATGTGTCAGAAGCCACCATTAAAGCCCATATGACGGCAATCTTTCGAAAGATGGATGTGAAAAATCGCACCCAGGCCGTCATTTTGCTCCAGCAAATGGATTTAACCCAATAGGTCATAAAACCCGTTGGTTACAAAAGCATCAGGTATCAAATCATCTCGCTTGATACCTTCCGTTTTGTTTAAATAAACACAGTTATTTACCCTCTTCACCTTAAAATTGTCATTAACTGCCAAAAACACAATAGACCTCACTAAGCATCCTGAAATCAAAATGAATTGAGGATTTGTAACCTATAACATTTCACCCTTGCTGCTATAACCGTGAACAACCTCCTTCTCGGGATCAAAGATTTTTATTTAATGCATTAGACCTTAGGCTAACGTTACATCTCATTAACACCTTCAAAAGTCAGCCAATGTCACAAAATCGCCGCTTTGCGGGCGATTTTTGCATTCCCGGCTCGACTAAAGTTGCACTGTTTCCCTGTCAAATCGTTGCTATTGTCATTCGGTAACATTTCATTAACGCGATTTGCACACGTGAAAGGAGATGATAATGGCGTTTGAATCCAAGGAGCACGCTCAGGCGTACTGGAAAGAAAACCTCGCAACGATGGGCTCCCTGTTAGCTATCTGGTTCTTGGTGTCCTATGGCGCAGGCATTTTATTTGTCGACGCCCTCAACAGCTTCCAACTCGGTGGTTTTAAGCTGGGTTTCTGGTTCTCACAACAGGGGGCTATTTATACCTTTGTGGTACTGATTTTTGTCTACGTGGTGCGTATGAACGCGCTTGATCGTAAGTTCAACGTACAAGAAGACTAAGAGGTTATTCATGGATATCCAAACCTGGACGTTTATTTTAGTCGGTATAACCTTTGCGGTTTATATCGGTATCGCCATCTGGGCCCGGGCCGGCTCAACCAGTGAATTCTATGTCGCTGGCGGCGGTGTTCACCCTGTGGCAAACGGTATGGCAACGGCCGCTGACTGGATGTCGGCTGCCTCTTTCATCTCCATGGCCGGTATTATTTCGTTTGTTGGTTATGACGGCGGCGTTTACCTGATGGGCTGGACCGGCGGTTATGTACTGCTTGCTCTTTGCCTTGCGCCTTACCTGCGCAAGTTTGGTCAGTTTACTGTGCCTGATTTTATCGGTGAGCGTTATTACTCCAAAACTGCACGTATGGTCGCTGTCTTTTGTGCCATCTTCGTTTCGTTTACCTATGTTGCAGGCCAGATGCGTGGCGTTGGCGTCGTCTTCGCCCGCTTCCTCGAAGTTGATATCAATATGGGGATTATCATCGGCATGGGTATCGTGTTCTTCTATGCGGTATTAGGCGGGATGAAAGGGATCACCTACACCCAGGTTGCTCAGTTCTGCGTTCTGATCTTTGCTTTTCTGGTACCGGCGGTCTTTACCTCTATCATGATGACAGGGAATCCTGTGCCACAAATTGGCTTAGGCTCGACGCTGACAGGCTCTGAAACTTATGTGTTAGACAAGCTGGATGGCCTAACCACTGAACTCGGTTTTACCGCCTATACCGACGGCTCAAAAAGCATGGTTGACGTCTTCTTCATCTGCGCCGCGCTGATGGTGGGTACTGCCGGTCTGCCGCACGTCATTATCCGCTTCTTCACCGTACCTCGCGTGAAAGATGCCCGTATCTCTGCCGGTTGGGCACTCCTGTTTATTTCACTGCTGTATACCACGGCACCCTCGGTTGCCGCCTTTGCCCGCGTGAATATGATCAACACGATCAATGGCCCCGACATGCAAGGTGTCGCGGCAGAAGATGCCCCGGGCTGGGTCACTAACTGGGAGAAAACAGGCCTGGTTCAATGGGAAGATAAAAACGGCGATGGCAAGATGTTCTACTCGGGCGATGAGCGCAATGAGATGAACATCAACCGTGACATTATCGTACTGGCAAGTCCGGAGTTGGCTAAACTGCCTAACTGGGTCGTGGCGCTACTGGCGGCGGGTGGTCTGGCTGCTGCACTCTCAACCGCAGCAGGTCTGCTACTGGTGATCTCCACCTCGATTTCCCATGATTTACTGAAGAAAGGCTTCAAACCTGATATGACCGATAAACAAGAGCTGCTAGCGGCCCGCATAGGGGCTGCCGTCGCGATTGTCGGCGCCGGCTACTTAGGCATTAATCCGCCCGGGTTTGTGGCTCAGGTGGTTGCTTTCGCCTTCGGCCTTGCGGCGGCATCTTTCTTCCCTGCAATCATTCTGGGCATCTTCTACAAGCAGATGAACAAAGAAGGGGCGATTGCCGGAATGCTGTCAGGTATTGCGTTTACCGCATCTTATATCATCTACTTCAAGTTCATTAATCCGGCGGCAAGTACTCCCGAGAACTGGTTCTTCGGGATCAGTCCGGAAGGGATCGGTACGCTGGGTATGTGCCTGAACTTTGTGGTATCGATTGTGGTGAACAAGGTGACCGCCGAAGTACCGACAGAAGTACAGGATATGGTGGAATCGATCCGCTATCCAAAAGGAGCCGGTGAAGCGCATGAACATTAAGGTGCAGACTTTACCAGCGTGCTGACAAGCATACAAAAAACGGAGCATTACGCTCCGTTTTTTTATTGCTTGTTTATGATACCAATCGACGCTTTCCCGTTGTTGAGATCAGTTTTTCTCTTCTGCCTTAGCATGCTGATTAAGCAACGCTCTCAGCTTGAGCGGTTTGACCGGCTTACTGATAAAACTGAAACCATGCCGGCGGATCGTCTGCTGGGTTTCACGGGTCCGATCAGCACTGATCACAGCCCCCTTAAAGGCGGAACCTAACCGCAGGCTGCACTGCTGCAAAACCTGCAAACCAGTTTGTCCTTTTGCCAGATGATAGTCGCTAAGGACAAACTCTGGGCACCAGCCATCTGCCAGTTGCTGTATCGTCTCCTCGACGCTCTCGGCTAACCGCACATCACAGCCCCAGCGAGCCAGTAAGGTGTCCATCCCCAGCAAAATATCCGGCTCATTATCCACACACAGCACTTTGACCCCGGCCAGAGGTGCGGCTTTCTCGGCTTCGGGTGGCAATTGGCCCCCCTCCTCTTGATGCGCAATCACACCACGGCGGACCGATAAAGCAAACACGGTTCCCCGCCCCGGCCATGAACGAAGTGACAGTGGATGATCCAGCACCCGGCTAATACCTCGGGCTATCGCCAGGCCAAGGCCTAAGCCATGATCGACACCGCTGCGTTCTATTCGGGTAAACTCTTCAAAAATATGGGCTTGTTTCTCTTTCGGAATGCCCGGCCCGTTATCCCATACTTCAATCTGCAGTTTACCTTTGATCCGCCTGACCCCCAGTACCACCTTGCCTTTCGGGTTATAACGAAAAGCATTGGTAAGGAAGTTCTGCAGTGCCCGGCGCAGTAATTTAGGATCAGAAACAATCACCGCATCACTGTTTACCACTTCAAAGTGAATATGCTGCTGTTTCGCGAGCGCACTGAACTCTGCACTTAAGATAGACAATACATCCCTGATCGGGAACGGGTGGACATTGGTCCGCAGCTTACCGGCCTCCAGCCTGGAAACATCGAGCAAATCACCAATCAGATCTTCTGCCGCACCCAGCGCACTTTCAATATGGCGTGATAATTTGACCGTTTCTTCCCCCTTGGCCACTTCGCTTAACGACGATGAAAACAAACGCGCGGCATTGAGCGGCTGCATCAAATCATGGCTGACGGCCGCCAGAAAACGGCTTTTCGACTGCGCCTGCTGTTCGGCCTGCTGAGTCGCCGACACCAGACGCTGGTTCAACTGTTCCAGCTCCCGGGTACGCTGCTGAACACGTGCTTCCAGATTTTCATTGGCCTCTTTCAGGGCTTGTTCCGCTTGCATAAATTCGGTGATATCCGTAAAGCTCATCACGAACCCGCCACCGGGCATTGGGTTACCCTGCACTTCAATGACCCGGCCATCAGGACGGGTGCGTGATGAGGTATGTGCCGTACCGCGATGAAGGTGTTCAACCCGCTTGGCCACATGCTTCTCGGGATCTCCCGGACCACACAACCCCTCTCTGGCATTATGCCGGATCACATCAGCAATCGGCCGTCCGGCCTGTATCAGCCCGGGCGGGAAAGTAAACAGCTCGACATAACGCTGGTTCCATGCCACCAGCCGCAACTGCTTGTCGACCACCGCGATCCCCTGACTGATGTGCTCTATCGCGCCTTGCAGCAGGCCCCTGCTGAAATCAAATAACTCAGAGGCTTCATCGACAATGGTCGCCACTTCCTCCAGCTGCATGTTGCGCCCTTGCAGGGCAGACGTTAATACTAGCCGGGCCGAGGATGACCCGAATACCCCGGCCAGCACCCGCTCGGTATGACGGATCATCGCCGCTGAGGCTTGCTGTTGCGGCAATAAGGGATCCTGATGCTGCTCGGCGAACTGACGGAAGGCATAACGTACTCGCTTACGGCCGACAAAACGCGCAGCCAGCATTTCCAGTTCAGCCACGGTTACCCGGGTCTGGTACAGGCTGGCATTGCCCGCTTCCGGCAACGGCGCACCGACAAACGTGGCGGCCTGTAGCCGCTCCGTCAGTGACGAGCGTGTCATCAGCGAAACGCTGACATACAGCGCCATATTGGCCACCATACTGAGCAGCATGCCCCAGTCAACCGACGCCAGTTGATCTAACAGCGGCCATTGCGGCGGACTTAGCATCCATAGCAACAGGTTGGTATCCGCGGAGCCCGCCAGCAGCCCCGTTTGCGCCATCATGGTGATTAGCCAGATGGCAGAACCACTGAGCAGACCGGCATAGACCCCCTTGCGGTTGCCTTGCCGCCAGTAGATTCCGCCTAATAGTGGCGGGGCAAACTGCGCAATCGCCGCAAACGACAATAAGCCAATGCCTGACAGTGAGGAAATATTATCGAGGACGTGATAAAAGCCCCACGCGGCAAAGAGTAAGAGCAAAATCAAGGCGCGTCGCACATTCAGCAACAACCCGGAAAATGCACTGAAATTACGTCCGGGCACCCGCAAGCGCCGGAGTAGTAACGGCAATACCAGATCATTCGACACCATGATCGCCAGTGCAATCGTCGACACAATCACCATGCCACTGGCTGCCGAGGTTCCCCCCAAAAAGGCCAGTAGCGCAATACCGCTGGCACCTTGCTGCAATGGCAGATTGATCACATAGGTGTCGGCAGCAATGTGCGGCATGAATACCTGACCGGCCAGCGCCAACGGCACCACGAATGCCCCCATCAACAGTAGGTAAAGCGGAAATATCCAGCGCGCCTTATGCAGATCCTGCGCCCGGCTGTTCTCAACCACCGTGGTATGAAACTGCCGCGGCAAACAAATGATCGCCGCCATGGTCAGCATGGTGTGAATGAGCAAACTGCCGATATTCGGCGATGTCGGCGGCAAATACGTCTCTTTCACCCATTGAAAGTCCGGCAGTTCAAACAACAAGCTGACCGCAAAAATCCCGACAATTAAAAAGGCCGCCAGCTTCACTAAGGACTCAAACGCTACCGCCATCATCATGCCACGATGGTGTTCTGTGGTATCAATATGGCGGGTACCGAACAAGACGGTAAAAGCGGCTAATGCCAGGGTAACTAACCACGCGGTA
Source organism: Photobacterium sp. (assembly GCF_057456235.1). Taxonomy (NCBI): domain Bacteria; kingdom Pseudomonadati; phylum Pseudomonadota; class Gammaproteobacteria; order Vibrionales; family Vibrionaceae; genus Photobacterium; species Photobacterium sp. Next base: position 32,367 of record NZ_JBVCPH010000019.1, read on the forward strand.
TCCATCTCTTCAAGGCCAATCTCGCGGCCAAGATCCGGGGTGATCTGCTCCAGCCCCATGGTAATGCCCCGGAGCTGCAGGGCGATATAGGGCAGAATACCGATCACCGCAATAATGGTCACCAGTACCGCCAATCCCTGAGACTTGCCATAGCGCGCGGCAATAAAGTCGGCAATGGAAGTGATGTGCTCGCGTTTGGCAATTAAGATCAGTCGGGCCAGAATTCGCCAGCCAACCGTGAAAACAATCATCGGAGCAAGGTAGATCGGAAGAAAGGACCAGATATTCTGGCTGGCCTGGCCGACCGTGCCATAGAATGTCCAGGAGGTGCAGTAAACTGCGATTGATAAGCTATATATCCAAGGCCGATACCCCGCCATCCATTGCGGTTTTTTATCGCCATACCAGGCGATAAAAAACAACAGCCCCAGATAGGCCAATGAGACCGGCACGACAATCCATCCCTGCGCCATGTTACTTCCCTGACAGTGTTAACGATACGTTAATCCATACTAACCAATCTGGTTAAGGACACCAATCAGGATAGATCACAGTTCTTTCTGTGCCGATCTGCAAAGTCGTAATATTAAGACTCGGTTACCGCTTTATGTGAATCCCGACTGTTTTGGGGATCCGGATTCTGCGATAAAAAATGGTCGCTGCCGTGGGGTTTGGCTTCAATCTTCATCAGCAGCACCGGAATTGCCATGGCGGCCATCAGCCAGAATAAATTCGCTCCCCACAGACCATACAGCCAGCCACTTAATGCTGTCATTAAGGCCATGAACGCCCCCAAAGGCAAGGCATTATACAGCGCCTGCAGTGCGACCATTTGGTTGCTTTTGGCGTGCTGGATATAACGAATAGCGGCTAAGTGCGCCGCTGCAAACGTAATACCGTGCATCGCTTGCGCGACCACCAGTAAAGGTAGCTCGGTCATCGTGGCCGTGATCCCCCAGCGTAGCAATACCCCCATCGCCGCCAAACGGAACATCCCGCTGACACTCCAACCGGCAAAAATACGCTTACTCAGGGCAAAGACTCCAACCTCAGCAACGACACTGAAGCTCCACAAATAGCCAATAATCGCTTCGCTATAACCCACTTCTTTCCAGTAAATCGCACTAAAGCTGTAATAAGCGGCATGACTGCCCTGCAACAAAGCAACAATTAACAGAAAACGCATCACGCTGTTGTCTTTCAGCATATCCATTAGCGCCGGGCGCGGCAGATCATGGTGTTCATCTTCACGTGGGGCAATCGCGGGTGTGCGCATCGACAGTACTAATGCAACCACTAACCCTGAGATCGCGACCCAAGGGATCACATTTGCCCCGTATTCCGCCGCCAGAATACCGACAACAGTCGATCCGGCAATAAACGCTATCGATCCCCATAAGCGCGTGCGGCCATAGTCTAAGTGGCCGTCTTTGGCGTAATGATTCGCTAAAGCATCTGAAATAGGGACCACCGGACCTGCGGCCAGGTTAAATAAAATGGTCACCGCAGTAAGAGCCCACAAACTGCCACCACAGAAGATGTATAAAACACATCCAATCAGTCCCGCCAACGTAAGCCAACGCAATGCCGGAATTAACTGTTCGACTTTATGGATACGCGGAGTCAGCACCAAGTTAGCTAGACAACGTACCCCGAAGCCCAGCCCTAACAACAAGCCAATATCAGAGGCGTCGACCCCTAAATGGGCGAACCATAACGCCCAGAATGGTAGATAGACACCATAAGTGAAGAAAAAACCCAACAGATATTGCGAGGTCCAGCCATAAGGACTACTACGAAACATGCCAATTCCTAAATGCATTGCGAGGTGAACGTGCCGACATTATGCCCAATCGGAACCGACAAGCCTATGGATTAATCAGACAAATCAACCAGACCGCCTTGTATGAGCCAGAATCCGAGGACAGCGACGATACCCAAATCAGCTCACAATACAGAATTGAGCCGGGATTGAGGTTAGTTGGCTATAGACTAAAGTCGTCTGGAGCTTGCCGGCAAGTTAAGCGAGACTGTCGGCAGGAACCAACAGACGGCCCGGCGGGGAGTAAGATGCCTGATAAGTTAGACACCTCACTGACACCATTTGATCGCCTTGACCCTGAGCAGCAACAGGTACTGAAAGATGCGCTGGATGTGGCTTATTTTCGGACGGGCGAAACCATAATCCGGGCCGGAGAAATCTGCAGCCAACTATTCATCATCATCAAAGGCGGTGTCGAGGAGATCTCCACCGACGGCAAGGAAACTTATGCCCACTATGCCCGTGACGATATGTTCGATGTCCGGGCTCAGCTGGAAAGTGAAAGCCGTCATCACTATATCGCGCTGGAAGATACCCTATGCTACCTGCTGCCAAGAGAGATTTTTGTCAATTTTTACCAGTCTAATGCTCAGTTTGCTGCCTATTTCGATACCAACCTCGCGCGTCGCCAGGATCTGATTGAAGAAGCACAGCGTCAGCAGAACCTGGCCGAGTTTATTCTTACCAAAATCGATGACGATAACATTCAACCTTGTCTGATGGTGCCACGTGACGCCAGCCTGAAAACCGTCACGGAAAAAATGCGCGCACAGGGTTTCGATGCCGCTCTGGTTGAGCTCAACCCTAGCCCGCAATACGGTATTGTTACCCGCACGGATTTGCTCCACGCCGTTATGCTGGAGCAGCAATCTCCCGATACCGCCGTCAGTCACGTCGCCACCACACCGGTGATCAGTATTAATAAAGGTGACTTTCTGTTCAATGCCATGATTGCCATGACCCGGCATAAAGTGAAGCGGGTACAGGTACTGGACTGCGGGCAGGTCGTCGGCATGCTGGATCTGACCCAGGTACTGAGCTTGTTCTCGACCCACTCCCACGTACTGACGCTGCGCATTGCCCGGGCCGATAATATTGAAGAATTATCCCTTGCTGCCGGCAGTCAGCAGCGGCTGGTAGAGACCCTGTTCAATAACGGAATTCATACCCTGTTCGTGATGGAGCTGATCGCCACCGTCAACGAACAGATCATCGAAAAAGCCTTTCAGCTTATTGTACCGGCCGATATGCACAACCTCTGCTGCCTGATGGTCATGGGATCTGAAGGACGGGGAGAACAGATCCTGAAAACCGATCAGGATAATGCCTTGATCATACAGGACGGCGCTGACTGGCCGGATTGCCCGCGGGTCATGGAACAGCTGACCCAAACATTACAACAACTGGGTTATCCGCTCTGTCCCGGCAACGTCATGGTCAACAACCCCAAATGGGTGAAAACCCAGAGTGAGTGGTTACACACCATCAGCCAGTGCTGCCGGCAGGGAACCGAAGACAGTTTGATGGATCTGGCGATTCTGGCTGATAGCCATGCGGTTGCCGGCAACCCGGATTTACTGACCCCACTGCAACTCCGCCTGCATCAGCAGCTGGCAGAAAAAGAATTGTTACTGTCGACCTTCACCCGCCCGGCACTCAGGTTCAGTGTTCCTCTCACCTTGTTCGGCAAGATCAAATCCGGCAAGCAAGGTATTGATATTAAGCGCGGCGGTATCTTTCCCATCGTGCACGGCGTTCGTGCTTTGGCGCTGGAATACGCCATCGAAAACAACAACACTTTCGATCGCATCAATCGGCTGGAACAGCACAAAGTACTGGAGCCCGTTACGGCATCGAATTTAAGTGAAGCCTTAAAGCTCTTTATTAAAATACGCCTGCGCCAGCAGTTGCATCATCAGGCCGACGGCCAAAACCAGCCGCTGAATATCAGCTATCTCAGCCGTACCGAACGTGACTTGCTGCGCCACAGTCTTCATGTTGTGAAGAAATTTAAAGAGTGGCTCGGCTATCACTATCAGATCAGAGACTAGGGAGCGAGCGCCGAGAAACTAGAGACTAGAACCTCGGTACTCGACACGACAATATGAATATATTAAGACGTTACTGGTATCAGCGTAAGTTAAAACACAGCCCCTACCATTACCTGTTCAACCGTTATCAGGGCGATGAACTGGTCTCACTCGACTGTGAAACCACCAGCTTAGATCCCCATCGCGCGGAATTAGTCACCATTGCGGCGACACGAATAAAAGACAACCGAATATTAACCAGCCAGTCGCTCCATTTAACCTTGCGTACACCGGCCAGCCTGAATGCTGACTCTGTGGCCATTCATCACATTCGCCACCAGGATTTACAAGCCGGGCTAGAAGTGCGCCAGGCCTTAACAACCTTACTGGAGTTTATCGGCAACCGCCCTTTAGTGGGCTACCATATCCGTTATGACAAGACCATTCTCGATCGCTACTACCTTGCTCTGTTTGGCTTTGCGCTACCAAACAAAATGGTCGAAGTCAGCCACCTTTACCATGATCGCTTAGAGCGGCTGTTACCCAATGCTTATTATGACTTAAGCCTGGAAGCGATTAGCCGCCATCTTGATCTGCCAGTTCCCCAGCGCCATGACGCCCTGGAAGATTCCATTACCGCGGCATTGATTTATGTCCGGCTTAAACACGGTGATATTCCTATGCTCAGATCGGCATAACACAACCCTTCCAAGTGCAAGGTTTTTAATGTAACAACTATGTAACGCCGGTGAACCCCGTCTGAGCCTCCTCTCTCATCCTAAAGTCTAATTGTGGCAAATCCCGATCTGTCGGAAGTTAGTACCAACAGAGACAGCGGCTTATAACAAAAATAATCTGGTCCATCAGAAGGACACCGACAGAAACACAAGGAGAAGAGAATGAGTGAGGTTCATGTTTATCCGGTCAATCACAAGATTGCAGCTACCGCCCACGTGAATGATAAGCAATATCGTGAGATGTACCAGCAATCGATTATCAACCCTGAAAGATTCTGGCGTGAGCAAGGCCAAATCATCGACTGGATTAAACCATTCACGAAAGTTAAAGATACCTCGTTTGATACGGGTCATGTCAAAGTTAATTGGTTTGAAGACGGCACTCTGAACGTTTCTGCCAACTGTCTTGACCGCCATCTGGCCACTCGCGGCGATCAGCCGGCCATTATCTGGGAAGGTGATGATCCGACCGATGATGCAACCTTCACCTACAACGAACTTTTTGAGCAAGTCTGCAAATTCTCCAATGCCCTGAAAAGCCAGGGCGTACGTAAAGGTGATGTCGTTTGTCTTTACATGCCAATGGTTGCCGAAGCGGCTGTGGCAATGCTGGCCTGTACCCGAATTGGTGCCGTGCATACTATCGTATTCGGTGGTTTCTCTCCTGAAGCTCTGGCGGGACGTATTATTGATTCCAACGCCAAAGTGGTCATTACCGCCGATGAAGGGGTCCGCGCCGGTCGCGCCGTGCCACTGAAAAAGAACGTCGATGCCGCCTTGCTTAACGATCAGGTCACCAGTGTGGAAAAAGTCGTCGTGCTGAAACGTACCGGTGGTGAGGTCGAATGGCACAGTGAACGAGATCTCTGGTGGCATGAAGTAACAGCGCTTGTTTCTTCCCACTGCGAACCGGAAGAAATGAATGCCGAAGATCCCCTTTTCATTCTTTACACCTCAGGTTCAACCGGCAAACCTAAAGGCGTGCTGCATACCACCGGGGGCTACCTGGTCTACGCGGCCATGACCTTCAAGTACGTCTTTGACTATCAAGAAGGGGAGATTTACTGGTGTACTGCGGATGTCGGCTGGATCACCGGCCACAGCTACCTGGTTTATGGGCCTTTGGCTAACGGGGCGACAACCCTGTTGTTTGAAGGTGTCCCTAATTACCCATCGACCAGCCGCATGAGCGAGGTGGTTGATAAGCATGGCGTTAATATTCTTTATACCGCCCCAACCGCGATTCGCGCCCTGATGGCAAAAGGCGATCAGGCAATTGCAGGCACCAGCCGCGAATCACTGCGGATCTTGGGATCGGTCGGTGAACCGATAAACCCGGAAGCGTGGGAGTGGTATCACCGCACTATCGGCAACTGCCACTGCCCGGTTATCGATACCTGGTGGCAGACTGAAACCGGCGGAATTATGATCACCCCGCTGCCTGGAGCAACGGAACTAAAACCCGGCTCGGCCACACGCCCATTCTTCGGTGTCCAACCCGCGATCGTTGATAACATGGGTAACATCCTCGACGGCGCCGCTGAAGGTAACCTGGTCATGATAGATTCATGGCCCGGTCAGATGCGCACCCTGTGGGGTGACCATGAGCGCTTTGAACAAACCTACTTCTCAACCTTCCAGGGCATGTACTTCTCTGGTGACGGTGCCCGCCGCGATGAAGACGGCTACTACTGGATCACCGGCCGGGTTGATGACGTACTGAACGTTTCCGGCCACCGTATGGGCACCGCAGAAATCGAATCGGCACTGGTTGCTTTTGATAAAATTGCAGAAGCGGCAATTGTTGGGGTACCGCACGACATTAAGGGCCAGGCAATCTACGCCTATATCACCTTAAATGCCGGTGAGTATCCAAGCGCTGAACTGCATAAAGAAGTGAAGGACTGGGTACGTAAAGAAATTGGCCCGATTGCAACGCCAGATTTCTTGCATTGGACAGACGCTCTGCCCAAAACCCGTTCAGGTAAAATCATGCGCCGGATCTTACGCAAGATCGCAACCGGTGATACCGGCAGCCTGGGTGATACGTCAACCCTTGCCGATCCAAGTGTTGTCGATAAACTGATTGCCGAAAAGCAGACCGTTTTATAACCCGGAAATAACCGTATAATACCCAGCCGCCGCAAGGCGGCTTTTTTATCCGCAAGCACTCAGCGACAGCAATGCTCGGACCACTCACCGCCAAATCTTCTACCTTGCTCGCGATAATGAAAGTGTAAAGTCGCTACATTGGTCAATTATTTGTTTTTCAGTCAATAACATCAGCTATGTCACAGAAAAGGGCTGTCCCCTTCCCTGTTCATGCTGAACTTACGATAAAAACAAACGTCTAAAAAATTATCGCCGTATTTATACAGCTTACACTTGTGCGCACAAAACATCGGTGATTAGACCAGTATTTTGCTGCTATTTGCAGTGAATTCTCTATAATCATCCAACAAACAGGGTTTGGTAGTATAAATTGGGTCACAGGGAAACGACTTTGCAGGTTCCTGCGCGTTGTTAGAGTAAAACCTCCAAAACAAGTGAAAATACGTCAAGATGTCGACCGTTCAACGAATTTTACTTATTAATGGACCTAATCTAAATTTATTAGGTCTCAGAGAGCCCGGCCACTACGGCCATCAAACACTGGCTCAACTCGTTGCTGATTTAACGACTAAAGCAACGGATCTTGGTATGACGCTAGATCACATTCAATCAAACGCAGAACATGAGTTGATTGATGCCATCCACCAGGCCCATGGCAACGTGGATTTTATCATCATCAATCCGGCAGCATTCACCCATACCAGCGTCGCGATCCGTGATGCATTGTTAGGTGTTGCGATTCCGTTTATTGAAGTGCACTTATCTAACGTCCATGCGCGAGAGCCTTTCCGTCATCACTCTTATCTGTCAGATAAAGCAGTCGGGGTGATTTGCGGTCTTGGCCCTGATGGTTATGAATTCGCCCTGAATGCAGCCGTACGACGCCTGCAATCAGAAAGCTAAATGAACAACATATAAAGAGAAAGATAGATGGATATTCGTAAGATCAAAAAACTAATCGAACTGGTAGAAGAATCCGGTATTGCTGAACTGGAAATCTCTGAAGGTGAAGAGTCGGTACGCATCAGCCGTAATGTTCCTGCATCTGCAATGCCTGCACAGCAATTCATGGCTGCACCTCAATTTGCAGCACCCGCTCAGACAGCACCTGCGGAAGCAGCAGCACCGGTAGCGCCTGCGGCACCCGCAGAGTCTGCAGGCCATAAAGTTCTTTCTCCGATGGTAGGTTCTTTCTACCGTGCCCCAAGCCCTGAAGCAAAAGCTTTTGTGGAAGTCGGCCAGTCAGTGAACGTTGGTGACACGCTGTGTATCGTTGAAGCAATGAAAATGATGAACCAGATCCAATCTGATAAAGCCGGTGTCGTTGTCGCAATTCTTGCTGAAGATGGCGATGCAATCGAGTTCGACCAGCCTCTGGTTATCATCGAGTAACAGAGGCCTATTATGTTAGATAAATTAGTTATTGCTAACCGAGGCGAAATTGCGCTTCGTATTCTGCGTGCATGTAAAGAGCTGGGGATCAAGACCGTTGCTGTTCACTCAACGGCTGACCGCGATCTTAAACACGTGTTACTTGCCGATGAATCCATCTGTATCGGTCCTGCGAAAAGTACTGACAGCTACCTGAACATTCCTCGTATTATCAGTGCAGCAGAAATCACCGGTGCGGTTGCTATTCATCCGGGTTACGGTTTCCTGTCTGAAAATGCCGATTTTGCTGAGCAGGTAGAGCGCTCCGGCTTTATTTTCGTTGGCCCGAAAGCGGAAACCATCCGTATGATGGGTGACAAGGTTTCTGCAATCAACGCAATGAAAAAAGCCGGTGTACCTTGTGTACCGGGTTCTGATGGCCCGCTAGATAACGACGAGGCGAAAAATAAATCTTTTGCTAAACGTATCGGTTACCCGGTGATCATCAAAGCCTCTGGTGGCGGTGGTGGTCGCGGCATGCGTGTTGTTCGCTCTGAAGGCGAACTGACAGAAGCCATCGCGATGACCCGCGCAGAAGCAAAAGCCTGCTTTAACAACGATGTGGTTTACATGGAGAAATTCCTGGAAAACCCACGTCATATCGAAGTTCAGATTATTGCTGATGGTCAGGGTAATGCTATTCACCTTGGCGAGCGTGACTGTTCAATGCAGCGTCGTCACCAGAAAGTGGTTGAAGAAGCACCGGCTCCGGGCATCACTGAAGAGATGCGTAAGTACATCGGTGAGCGCTGTACGCGTGCCTGTATCGAGATCAACTATCGCGGCGCAGGTACGTTCGAGTTCCTATATGAAAACGGCGAGTTCTATTTCATTGAAATGAACACCCGTATTCAGGTTGAGCATCCGGTAACCGAAATGGTAACCGGCGTTGATCTGATCAAAGAACAGCTTCGTGTTGCTGCCGGTCAGCCATTGTCATTCAGCCAGAGTGATATTAAGATCCATGGCCATGCTATCGAATGCCGTATCAATGCTGAAGATCCTGTTCGCTTCCTGCCTTGCCCAGGTAAAATAGAACACTTCCACGCACCAGGTGGCATGGGAATTCGTTGGGAATCTCACATTTATGCCGGTTACACAGTACCGCCGCATTACGATTCAATGATCGGCAAGTTGATTGCGTATGGTGAAAACCGCGACGTGGCTATTTCACGTATGCGTAATGCACTGGCTGAATCAATTATTGACGGCATTAAAACCAACATCCCGCTGCAGCAAGAAATTATGGCGGATGAGAACTTCCAGCATGGTGGCGCTAACATCCACTACCTAGAAAAGAAGCTTGGTCTGCAATAAGCTGGAATAACCGCCAGCATATCACTTGTCTCAGGCTGCCATCTGGCAGCCTTTTTTATCGCTCATGTCATCTTTCCCTTCATGATCATTCCCCCTGACAACATCATCACCCCTCTTTATTCCCCCTGCAAATTGACATAGTCGGTAGCACTGAGAAATAACTTTTGCCACAATACCTCTCCTTTTTTTATTTGTATGAGCATTACTCACCGTCAACATGTTAACCGAGTGATGCACTGAACGACTGGAGACAGCAAGCATGAAGACGCTCTCTGCACGCTACCGTCAGGCCCATCGAGAGGCTAAATGGGCGGTAGGTCTAGCGTTGGCCTATTTTATCTGGTGGTATATCTCGGCCTATGCCTTTGCACCAACAGACGCCATCAGCCCCCTTCCCGAACTCTATTTTGGTTTTCCTCTCTGGTTCCTGCTGGCGTGCATTATTGGTCCGGTATTATTCACAGTGCTATGCGGCCTGATGGTCAAATTTATCTATCAGGATATGTCGCTGGACGTCGAAAAGGATAATTCTCATGAATAGCCAACTACTTATCCCTATGGTGATCTATTTACTGGCCGTATTTGCGCTGGCATTGATGACCCGCCGTCGCAGCCACTCGGCCAACGGCTTCCTCAGTGAATACCTGGTCGGCAACCGCAGCATGGGCGGTTTCGTGCTGGCGATGACGCTGGCGGCAACCTATGCCAGTGCCAGTTCGTTTATCGGCGGTCCGGGGGCGGCCTATAAAATGGGATTAGGCTGGGTGCTGCTGGCGATGATCCAGCTGCCTGCAGCCTGGTTAACCTTAGGGGTGCTCGGCAAAAAGTTTGCGATTGAAGCCCGCCGTCATAACGCGCTGACCTTAAATGATATTCTGTATGCCCGCTACAGAAACCGGGGGGTGGTTGTTTTTGCATCACTGGCGCTATTACTGGCCTTCTTCGGCACCATGGTGGTGCAGTTTGTCGGCGGGGCACGGCTACTGCAAACCGTCACCGGACTGCCCTATTCTCAGGGGTTGATGATCTTTGCCATCACGGTCGGACTTTACACCACCATCGGCGGCTTTCGCGCCGTGGTCATGACCGATACCGTTCAGGGCATCATGATGATCATCGGTACCATCGCCTTACTCGCCGGTATCGTCCATGCCGGAGGCAGCGTCGGTGAGCTGATCACCGAGTTGCATCAGATCGACCCTGCCCTAATCACCCCGTTCGGCCCGGATAACTTTCTTAGCCAGCCATTCATGTTTAGTTTTTGGATACTGGTCTGCTTCGGGGTGATCGGCTTACCTCATGCCGCTGTTCGCTGCATGTCATACAAAGACAGCGGCTCGCTGCATAAGGGGATGGTGATCAGTACCGCTATGGTAGCCTTCCTGATGCTGGGAATGCATCTGGCAGGCGCTCTGGGACGCGCTATTGTGCCGGATATTGCCAGCCCGGATCAGATCATGCCGACCCTGATGGTAACCGTGCTGCCACCTGTCGTGGCGGGGATCTTTCTCGCCGGGCCGATGGCCGCCATTATGTCGACTATCGACTCACAGCTGATCCAGGCTTCGGCGACCTTACTTAAAGATCTGTATCTCAACTACATCAATCCAAAAGCAGCCCAGGGGCGGGAAGCCGAGAAGCGGCTGCCAAAGCTGTCGCTCTGGGTTACCGCCATTTTTTCCGCGCTGGTATTCGTCGCTGCCACCAATCCGCCGGATATGATCATCTGGCTCAACCTGCTGGCTTTTGGCGGTATGCAAGCCGTCTTCCTGTGGCCGCTGGTATTGGGCCTGTATTGGAAAAAAGCCTCTGCAGCGGGTGCCTTTGCGTCAATGGTCACCGGCCTGGCTTGCTACATTGGTTTCTCGGTGATAAAACCCGATTTAGCCGGCCTCCATGCCATCGTACCGACCCTGGCATTTGGTCTGATTGCGTTTGTGATCGGCAGCTTAGCCAAGCCGGTAATGGCCATCGCACCGCAACAGTAGCCCCTCACTGCAACATTGGTTTCTGCCTCGCCAAAAGATAGCACCCCGGTGCTATCTTTTTTATCGCTCACAAAACCAGCAGTGATGATTCACGCTCAATGGCTGTGGATTGGTGAAATTTCATGCTAAACTGCGCCCCCTATGTTTCAGTAGTCAAAAAATAAGCGAATTAACCCATGCCTTGGATCCAGATAAAACTGAACGCAACCGCTGAAAATGCGGAAGCGATTGGCGATATGTTAATGGAAGAGACCGGCGCTCTGTCTGCCACTTTCCTTGACGCACAAGACACACCAGTATTCGAGCCGATGCCCGGTGAAACCCGCCTATGGGGTGATACTGATGTGATTGGTTTATACGATGCTGAAGCCGACATGGATTTCGTGCTGAATATGCTGAAGAACAGCCCGCTGATTGCTGACGGTTTTGCATACAAAATCGAGCAGTTAGAAGACAAAGACTGGGAACGTGAGTGGATGGACAACTTCCACCCAATGCGTTTTGGCCGCCGTTTATGGATTTGCCCGAGCTGGCGTGAAGCCCCGGATCCTGACGCCGTCAACGTGCTGCTCGACCCAGGCCTGGCATTTGGTACCGGAACCCACCCGACGACTTCGTTGTGCCTTGAATGGCTTGACGGCCAGGATCTCACCGGCAAAACCGTGATCGATTTTGGCTGTGGCTCCGGTATTCTGGCGATTGCCGCCCTGAAACTGGGTGCTGCAAAAGTCATTGGTATCGACATCGATCCACAGGCAATTCTGGCGTCAAAAGATAACGCCGAGCGCAATGGCGTGGCCGACAAGCTAGAATTGTACTTACCGCAACATCAACCAGAAGGTATTCAGGCCGATGTCGTCGTGGCTAACATTCTTGCCGGTCCGTTACGTGAACTCTCTCCGGTCATTAAAGGGCTGGTTAAATCCGGTGGCGATCTGGCGATCTCTGGCGTATTGGAAGTTCAGGCTGAAGACGTCTCCACATACTACGCCGATGAACTAATATTAGATCCGGTTATGGCACGTGAAGAGTGGTGCCGTATTTCCGGCCACAAAGCATAAAAATCCATAAATACAGTTTCGTTCCATCAATTTTTACTGTGTGCAAAATCTCCAATTGATTGAAAATCATACTTTTTTGTTAATCAAAAACTAAATGCTCAATTATTGGCCTTTTCAGAATGGGAAAAAATGCGTAAAATGCGCGCCCTTACTGGCACAGTCAGGTACAGACGTTTGCAGATCGGTCCTTATCAACTTAACAACCAGCTGATAGTCGCGCCAATGGCGGGTGTGACCGATCGGCCATTTCGTGAACTTTGCCTGCGCTACGGTGCCGGCATGGCTGTGAGCGAAATGATGTCGTCAAATCCAGATTTATGGAAAACGTCTAAATCGCAGAATCGGATGGTTCATGAAGGCGAATCGGGGATTCGCTCGGTTCAAATTGCGGGAGCCGATCCGAAGCTGATGGCCGAAGCGGCCCAATTCAGTGTTGAGAACGGTGCGCAAATCATCGATATCAACATGGGTTGCCCGGCGAAGAAGGTCAACAAACGATTGGCAGGTTCTGCACTGCTGCAATATCCCGCACTAATCGAAGAGATCCTTCGTAGCGTGGTGAATGCAGTGGATGTTCCGGTGACGCTGAAAACGCGAACCGGCTGGGACTTAGACAACCGAAACTGTGTCAAGATTGCCCAACTCGCGGAACAATGCGGCATTCAGGCTTTGGCCCTTCACGGGCGCACGAAAACCTGTATGTACAAAGGTGAAGCGGAATATGACTACATCAAAGCAGCTAAACAAGCTGTCTCGATTCCGGTGATCGCTAACGGTGATATCGATTCTCCGGAAAAGGCCCGCTTCGTACTCGATTACACGGGTGCAGATGCTTTGATGATTGGCCGGCCTGCACAAGGCCGACCGTGGATTTTCCGAGAAATCCACCATTACTTAACAACCGGCGAATACCTGCCTGCCCCGTCTCTGGATGAGGTAAGTGGCATTATGCTGGGTCATGTTCAAGAACTTCACCGTTTCTACGGGGAGTATTTAGGGCTGCGCATCGCACGTAAACACGTGTCTTGGTACTTAAAAGAACATGCACCAGCTGGTGATTTCCGCCGGTCCTTCAACGCTATCGAGAACGCTCAAGAGCAAATCGATGCGCTGCAAGGCTACTTCGAAAACGTTGCATAAATACTAGAAGAGCTTACAGAATTATGTTCGAACAAAATCTGACTTCCGAAGCGTTAACAGTTACAACTGTAACTTCACAAGACCAAATCACACAGAAGCCACTTCGTGACTCTGTTAAAGCGTCGCTAAAAAACTATCTGGCTCAATTGAATGGTCAGGAAGTCGACGATCTGTACGAGCTAGTGCTTGCAGAGGTTGAGCAGCCACTACTGGATACGATCATGCAGTACACCCGTGGTAACCAGACTCGCGCAGCAACCATGATGGGTATCAACCGCGGCACGCTTCGTAAGAAGCTTAAAAAATACGGCATGAACTAAAACATTAACGCTAAGTTACTGTTTTTAAAAAGCCCATTAGCTTGATCCGCTATGGGCTTTTTTATGCTTGCTACACACCTCACTTTCCTTCCAGTTAACAATATATTCTTTTTCAGCCTTGGTTATCAGGGAAGAATAAAGATGACGATTAAATGGTACACGATGGGTGCTTAGCAACATTGGTCAGCTAGTAATACAAACAACTTAATAAGTTAGAGGTAATCACACAGGTAAGCGGTGGTTTCTGTTACTTTGACCTCAAACGATGCATCACCGGGTACTTCAAAATCATCACCCGCGCTGAAGGTATCCCAATCGACATGACCCGGTAATTTCACCGTCAGTGATCCTTTCACTACCGTCATCCGTTCTGGCGCGGCGGTACCAAAGGTATAATCACCGGGGGCCATAACACCGACACTTGTATGCTCACCATGGGTTTCAAAACCAATGGATTTCACTTGACCATCAAAATATTCATTTATTTTCAGCATGATATTCCCTATCACTCTATCACTTATTGTTTTAGCGTAAATTTCAAGCTATCACAGTTCATATACCCAAACCACTTCAATATACCGGGTACCGCAGAAATTCCGTTACTTTTCGCCAGGGCACTACAGCGACAAATAACAACATCACCTAATTGACTAAAATAATGACCCAATATTCGCTACAATGGTGCTTCTGATTATTTGAACAGTGTTACCGGAGAGAGCCCGAATGAAAAGATATGTACTGTGGATTAGCATCTTAGGCAGCGCTTTATTGACGGGGTGCTCTGCCCAGGAAAAACAGGGGATCAAAGAGGGCTTTACAGAAATCGGCCACGCCACCCGAGATGTAACACGTGAAACCGGCCACTTCTTCCGCGATACGACCAAAGATGTCATTGAAAATGTAAAAGAAGCCACGTCATCGGACGAAGGGTAACCCGGCCTTACCCGCCGTTCACGGCGACCTTTACTCTGTGTCGCCCAGAGCTTCAAGAATTGAACAATGGCTGGCATTGTCATCGGCATGACCGCAGCAGGCATCATTGATTTTTTTTAACGCGAGACGAATTCTCGCTAATTCAGCAATTTTACTATCCACTTCTTCGAGTTTTGCCTGCGTAATGGCTTTTACTTCGGCACAGCTGTGCTGACTGGCTTCAAGGCGAATATCCAACAACTCCCGGATTTCATCCAAACTCAGCCCGATGGTTTTGGCCCTGAGGATAAAGTTCACCCGTGACAGGTTTTCTTCGCTATAAAGCCGATAACCGCTTTCACTGCGGGCTGCAGGCACCAGCAAACCATTTTTTTCATAAAACCTCAACGTATCGCTACTGACCTCACACTGTTTTGCAAGCTGGCCAATCAGATACATATGCTGTCTCCTTTACTTGAAGATAATTTTACTGCACCAAATGGGGCTAACCGCCAAGAGCAAACGTTTGCGTCGCTTTTGAATTAATGTAAAATACCTGCTGTCGATGATGAATCAAACACCATCAATGCTCGGTTTTACACGATTTTAACTGAGAATATTTCCCAAAACCAAATACTTTGCTTGGTTTTGGGAAATGTCCTATTCACCGTGTATTTAAAGAGATGGTAGCAATGGAAAACGCTCGTCCTATTCGCCGTGCGCTAATTAGCGTATCAGACAAAACCGGTATTGTTGAATTCGCCCAAGCCTTAGCCAGTCATGGCGTAGAAATTCTATCTACCGGCGGTACTGCTCGTCTACTTGCAGAGCAAGATATCAAGGTCACAGAAGTATCTGAGTATACCGGCTTCCCTGAAATGATGGATGGCCGGGTAAAGACACTTCACCCTAAAGTACACGGTGGTGTTCTTGGCCGTCGAGGCCAAGACGATGCAGTCATGGCCGAACACGGTATCGCACCGATCGACATGGTTGTGGTCAACCTCTATCCATTCGCCGAAACGGTAGCTAAAGAAGGCTGCACGCTGGAAGACGCGGTTGAGAACATCGACATCGGCGGGCCGACGATGGTGCGCTCTGCGGCAAAGAACCACAAAGATGTGACAATCATTGTTAATGCTCACGACTACGGGCGCGTACTAGCCGAAATGACGGCGAATCAGGGTTCACTGACCCATGCCACCCGCTTTGACCTGGCTATCGCCGCCTTCGAGCATACCGCCGCCTACGACGGTATGATCGCCAACTACTTCGGTACCATGGTGCCATCATACGGCGACAACAGAGACGGTGATGAACCTTCGCCTGAAAACAAAAGTAAATTCCCTCGCACGTTCAACCAGCAGTTCGAGAAGAAGCAAGACATGCGCTACGGTGAGAACAATCACCAAGACGCGGCTTTCTATGTGGAAAAAAATCCACAAGAAGCATCGGTTTCAACGGCCCGTCAAATTCAGGGCAAGGCCCTGTCTTACAACAACATTGCCGATACCGATGCGGCACTTGAGTGCGTCAAAGAGTTCGATCAGCCGGCCTGTGTCATTGTGAAGCATGCAAACCCTTGCGGTGTTGCGCTGGGTGACAACATCCTGGAAGCCTACGACCGTGCTCACAAGACTGATCCAACGTCAGCCTTTGGCGGCATCATCGCCTTTAACCAAGAACTGGATGCCGCAACCGCACAAGCGATTGTTGACCGTCAGTTTGTTGAAGTGATTATTGCACCGAGCATTTCAGCGGCGGCGATTGAGATTGTCGCAACCAAGAAAAACCTTCGCCTGCTGGAGTGTGGCAAGTGGACAACCAAGACGACCGGCTTCGATGTTAAGCGCGTTAACGGTGGTTTGCTGGTCCAGGACCGTGATCAGGGGATGGTTGGCGAAGATGATCTGCAAGTGGTGTCTAAACGCGAACCAAATGCAGATGAACTGCGCGATGCGTTGTTTTGCTGGAAAGTCGCAAAATACGTCAAATCTAACGCGATTGTTTATGCCAAAGGCAACATGACTATCGGTGTCGGCGCAGGCCAGATGAGCCGCGTCTACTCGGCCAAAATTGCCGGGATCAAAGCCGCAGACGAAAACCTCGAAGTGGCGGGCAGCGTGATGGCATCGGATGCCTTCTTCCCGTTCCGTGACGGCATCGATGCGGCCGCTGACGCGGGGATCACTTGTGTGATCCAGCCTGGCGGCTCAATGCGCGATGACGAAGTCATCCAGGCGGCAGACGAATACGGAATGGCAATGCTGTTTACCGGTATGCGTCACTTCCGTCACTAAACAATAAAGACCTGCCAATAACGAGTAGGTCTTTTTTTATGAATTTAAAGCCTCTGACTCGCCTCGGGGGCACCTCCATTTAACAACTTTTAAGCGTTTAGAGCTAAGCCATTTTTTTGAGTTCAAGGAAAGCGCTCGGAGTTTATAAACAGAAATGAGTACGCTTGACACGGAAATCAGAAAAATGGCGACGCTATAAGGATGAAAAGATGAAAGTTCTTATTATTGGTAACGGCGGTCGCGAACATGCATTGGCATGGAAAGCGGCACAATCTACAGATGTAGAGACTATTTTCGTTGCACCAGGTAACGCAGGCAGTGCGCTTGAGCCAAAAGTCGAAAACGTACCTATCGGTGTTGAAGACATCAGTGCATTGGTTGCCTTTGCGCAAGAAAACCATATCGATCTGACCATTGTCGGTCCTGAAGCACCGTTGGTTATTGGTGTTGTCGATGCGTTCCGTGCCGCAGGCTTACCCATCTTTGGGCCAACCCAAGCGGCAGCGCAGCTGGAAGGCTCTAAAGCCTTCACGAAAGACTTTCTGGCTCGTCATCAGATCCCAACCGCTGAATACCAGAACTTCACGGAGATCGAGCCTGCTCTGGCTTATCTGCGCGAAAAAGGCGCACCAATCGTGGTTAAGGCCGATGGCCTGGCAGCCGGAAAAGGCGTTATTGTTGCGATGACACTGGAAGAAGCTGAAAACGCCGTGCGTGATATGCTGGCGGGCAATGCGTTTGGCGAAGCGGGCCATCGGGTGGTGATCGAAGAATTCCTTGATGGGGAAGAAGCCAGCTTCATCGTCATGGTTGATGGCAAGAATGTACTGCCAATGGCCACCAGCCAGGATCACAAGCGGGTCGGTAACGGTGATACGGGGCCAAATACGGGAGGCATGGGCGCCTACTCTCCGGCCCCTGTCGTGACTCAGGCGATCCATGACCGTGTGATGGCAGAGGTTATCTACCCCACCGTACGCGGTATGGAAGCAGAAGGCGCACCTTATACCGGCTTCTTATACGCCGGCCTGATGGTTATGGCCGATGGCACACCGAAAGTCATCGAGTATAACTGCCGATTTGGTGATCCTGAGACCCAGCCTATTATGCTGCGCATGCAGTCTGATCTGATTGAGCTTTGCCTGGCCGCCATTGATGGCAAGCTGGATCAAGCAGAATCTAAGTGGGATCCACGTGCATCTGTGGGTATTGTACTGGCGGCAGGCGGCTACCCGGCAGAATATGCAAAAGGCGATGTCATTTCAGGCCTGCCTCAGCAAGAAGTGGCTGGTGAGAAAGTATTCCAGGCAGGCACAACAACCAACGATGGCGACATCGTCACCAACGGTGGCCGTGTATTGTGTGCAACAGCCCTGGGAGATAGCGTTTCTGACGCTCAGCAGCGCGCTTACGCACTGGCGAAGAAAATATCATGGAATGGTATGTTCTATCGTAATGACATCGGCTATCGTGCCATTGCGCGTGAACAAAAGGCTTAATCGCTGACAGTTACTGCCCAGAGACAAAAACGCGCTGACGAACGTTATATCGAGCCGTCAGCGCGTTTTTTTATGTCTGGACTTTATTGTGGGGTTATTTATCCAGCAGTAGCGGAGGAAGAATACAGGACTGAGTCTCATCTTGCAGGAGCAAAAGCTGCTGTGCCACCAGCTCTTTGTTACGCACCTTGCCTGTCACTGCCATATATCCGGACCGAGCCTGCTGCCTTAACTGCCGGGTAACCGAATCAGCTGGTTTAGGCTGGAAAGTCACATTGAGCTCTTTCTCATCACCACAGCGCAGAAAGCGATGATCGATCCAGTGCCCCTGGATCAGAGACTGACCTTGCTGATGCTGTTTTGTCACGGTATCTACCGCAACCTGCGCTTGCTTGGTGAGTTGATAAAGCTGGGAATCCGATAACGGTAAGACCGCATCCGCCACCGTATTGCGCTGGAATACCGCACGGCCTTTGGTGTCATAACGCACCCGAAGTGAAAACGACTTCAGGCCATCCTCTTGTAACAGAGTTCCCTGACGTTCAATTTCACGTAATTTACCATCCTGCCAGCGATAATCCGATTGATAGCCACCATAATCGCCAGCCATTACCACTTCAGATAATTGGACGGAGCGATTTTGCCGATGGGAATACCAGTAGAGCGAAGTCGCATCTCCGGCGGTCTGGCCACCCGTCATAGTCTGGATCTGAGCGATAGGATTATCAGGCACTGAGCTGGCTGAACATCCAGCAAGAAGAGATAAGGAAAGGAGAACAATGAGCCGCTTCATAAAGGAAAATACCGCCAGATAAAGTTACCTGGCGGATTATAGATTACTTCAATGCATCTTTCAGTGCTTTACCGGAAACAAATGCAGGAACGTTTGCTGCTGCGATTTGAATTTCCTGACCAGTTTGAGGATTACGGCCAGTGCGTGCAGCACGGTGGTTCACTTTAAATGTACCAAAGCCAATCAGTTGAATCTGGTCACCTTCTTTCAGCGCTTCGGTAATACCCTCAAGAGTTGATTCCAGCGCTGCTTTAGCTTGAGCTTTAGAAAGATCTGCTTTGTCAGCGATCAGGTCAATCAGTTGGGTCTTGTTCATTTGTTTTCCCTTCTAAGGTTTTTCTTGAGACGCCACAACTCTAATTCAAAAGAAGCCCGTGTGGCAAAGGTTTGTCTGCGATCATGTGCTTAGATGCGGGCTCTTTAACCATAAACTGAGCGCAAGTTCACAAAATGTTACTCATCCCTCTGATGAAATAGCTGTATTTATTTCCTTTGGCACCGCTTAATATGGTCGTAATTCCATAAATAACTGACAGGTTTGCATGATCCTCCTTACGATTTACATCTCGATTGCGATTGGTGTTTCGTTTATTTGTTCTGTGTTAGAAGCGGTATTGCTCAGTATTTCACCAAGTTATATTGGTACTTTACGTCAGCAAAACCACCCGGCAGCACCTCGCCTTGCTGCACTAAAAGATAATATTGACCGTCCGCTGGCATCCATTCTGACCCTAAATACCATTGCTCATACCATTGGTGCTGCAACGGCCGGTGCTCAGGCCGCCGCCGTTTTTGGTAACCAGTGGCTGGGGCTGTTCTCTGCTTTACTGACTATTGGTATCTTGCTGTTTTCTGAAATCATCCCAAAAACACTTGGGGCAACCTACTGGCGTCAGCTGGCTCCGGGATCGGCGGTAGTACTGAACTGGATGATTTGGGCGCTAAGCCCGTTTGTCTGGGCATCGGAGCAAATTACCAGTCGTCTGGCCCATGGCCATGAGCCGCCGAAATTGCGTGATGAACTGTCTGCCATGGCAATGCTGGCACAAGAGTCCGGAGAATTGGCTGAAGGTGAGTCAAAAATTCTGACCAACCTGCTGCAGTTCCGTGATGTCAGTGTCACGAAAATTATGACGCCGCGGCCGGTGCTATTTCGCGTAAAAGCAGAACAATCGATCGAGGATTTTTTAACCGAGCACCATGATAGCCCATTCTCACGTCCACTGGTGTATAGCGAACAAAAAGATAACATTCTGGGCTTTGTCCACCGCTTAGAACTGTTTACCGCCAATCAGGCTGGCCGCGCTAATGACGAGCTGGGCACCCTGATGCGTCCGATCCCGGTCGTGCTGAATACTGCGAGTGTCCCGCAAGCCTTTGATAAAATAATGAAAGAACGCTCACAACTGATATTAATCGTTGATGAATATGGCACGGTCCAGGGGCTGGTCACACTGGAAGATATTTTTGAAAGTTTGGTTGGCGAAGAAATTGTCGATGAAGCCGACAAAAATACCGACATGCAGCAACTGGCTTATCAACGCTGGGAGAAATGGAAAAAGCAGCACCGTATGATTGAAAGCAAAGATGATGAGTGATCAAATTCAGCTTAAAAAGGGCCATGTCGGCCCTCTTTTCGCTACCGGCATATCAGAACAGTTATAGTGCGATACCAATATTACTGACGGGCTCATCGCGTAATTCTTCACGCAGGCTTTTGATCAATTCGATATCGCGTCGTTCCGCTTCTTTCAGCGCACGGAAAATTGCCCACTGCACATCCCATTCTTCGCAAACGGCTTCATTTTCTTTTTGGTTTTCGTTGGTGATCTCGACACCCGTTTGGGCAAACACAAGATCAGCCACGGTTTCAGCAGACAAGCTACTGATCTTGCTGACTGTCTCTAACATCAAATCACGATCGAGCATGGCATGAAGTAAATCCGCCAAAGCAACGCAGGCATCGATAGCTGGATTTACTGCATAAATATCAAAATCATTGGCGCTCGGTACCAAATCTTCCAGCTTTTCCAGCTGATTTTCAAAGTTAATCTTGGCACTCTTAACCGTTAAGATCTCCCAGATACTATCAAGAATGATGCGGTATTTTTGTGCCTCCGCAAACTCCGTTTCCTCACAAAATAAGGCAAAATTTGGATACATTCGTTCACACAGTGAGACCATAAAAGTAAGGTGTTGCCACGGTTCTAATTTTTCTAAGCGAAGCTGAACAGGATTCTTAAGCATGGGATAATCTACGATAGTGATTTGCACGGGAGTTTAATGCATAACTCGTCAGCACAAAAGGAAAAGCAATGAACAAGATACTGATCGTCTCCCGACAGAAGGAAACTTATCAACGGCTGCTCCGGCAGGCACAATTGCCACAGCTTAAGATCACCGATGATCCCAGGCTGGCTGCGATTATTTTAGCAGATCCGCCAAAAATCGCCGCACACCTTAACGATTATCCGGCTCTGTGCTGGCTGCAGTCGACCTTTGCCGGTATCGATGCCCTGACCAAACCGGATTTGCGTCAGGACTATTCGCTGACCAATATTCGCGGATGCTTCGGACAACTCATCGCCGAGTATGTCATTGGCCTGACACTGGCGCATACCCGCCATTTTCCTCGCTACCGACAGCAACAGAAACATCGCCAATGGCAGCCCCACACCTATGCGGCGTTGAGCAACAAAACCCTGGTTATTTTGGGAACCGGTACCATCGGTAGCCATCTGGCCCAAGCCGCGCAGGCAATGGGGCTACAGATCATTGGCGTGAACCGCTCGGGTGAACCGGCCGGTCACTTTTTTGCCCATACCTATCCGTTATCCGAACTCCCGCAAGCACTCGCTCAGGCCGATATTCTGGTCTCTACCCTGCCCGCAACATCAGCAACTGACAACCTGCTCAATGCCACCAGCCTCGGCCATTGCCAAAATACGCTACTGTTTAATGTGGGACGTGGAAATGCGGTTTGCGAAGAGGGATTGCTGTCTGCCATCAAGCAAGGTCATGTTGCCCATGCTTTCCTCGATGTTTTTAAGCATGAGCCGCTTAACCAGCAGCATCCTTTCTGGCTGCACCCTGATATAACAATCACCCCGCATATCGCCGCAGAGAGCTTTCCTGAGCAAGTGTTTGACATCTTTGCTGCAAACTATCTGCGCTTTCTCCAGCAGCAACCATTGATGTACCAAATTGACTTTAAACGTGGCTATTAGGAACGTTGGTGTAGGAAGAAGGTAATTATGGCACCGCAACAACTTGATAATCTGCTGGATCAAATACGCCGCTGTGAGATCTGCAAGGATCATCTCCCACTCGGTCCGCGTCCGGTGATCCAGGCAGCCAGCAGTGCCAGAATGATGATTGTCGGCCAGGCGCCGGGAACCCGTGTTCATGAAACCGGGCTCCCCTGGAATGACCCCAGTGGCGACCGCCTTCGCCGCTGGCTGGAGCTCGACAGGAAAACCTTCTACGACGCCCGCCAAATCGCCATCATGCCGATGGGGTTGTGCTATCCGGGCCGGGGGAAATCCGGCGATCTCCCGCCGCGCCCGGAATGCGCGCCGCAATGGCATCCGCAAGTATGGTCATTATTACCCAATATCGGTATGACATTATTAGTTGGTCAGTATGCTCAGCAGTGGTATTTGAAAGACAAGCCGAAAACACTGACAGATACCGTCAGGGCTTGGCGGCAGTGGGCTCCAAAATACATTCCGATGCCACACCCGTCGCCGCGTAATATCCGCTGGCTGAAAGACAACCCGTGGTTCGAGGAAGAGGTGGTGCCGTATATCCGCGATTACGTCCACCAGCATTTGAAAGAGACGAGAGGCTAGCAACTCGAAACTGCTTATTCACAGGATCTCAGGGTCATAGCATCGTTCTTACCGATAAAAAAAAGCCCGCGCAATCACTTGCACGGGCTTTCAATGCTTTTCCTGGCAACTCGCCACCAGGCACTCGCATATGCTCTTATTTATGATACGGCTTAGAAAGCGTATGCACCGCATCCACGAACACACCGGCATTCTCTGGCGGCACATCGAGGTGGATACCATGGCCGAGGTTAAATACGTGGCCGGTACCTTCGTCACCATAACCTTCAAGAATCGTCGCGACTTCTTGGCGAATACGTTCAGGTTGTGCATATAGCATCGATGGGTCCATATTGCCCTGCAGGGCAACTTTATCGCCGACCCGACGCTTAGCGTCAGCAATATCAATCGTCCAGTCCAGACCAACGGCGTCACAACCCGTTGCGGCGATTTTCTCTAGCCACATGCCACCATTTTTGGTGAACAAGGTTACGGGCACGCGACGGCCTTCATTTTCACGGATCAGACCATCAACAATCTTGTGCATATAGCTCAGTGAGAACTCGTTGTAATCACGAGGCGTTAATACACCTCCCCAGGTATCAAACACCATCACAGACTGCGCACCCGCTTTGATCTGCGCATTCAGGTACTCAACCACGCTGTCTGCCAGCTTATCCAGTAGCAGATGCAGTGTTGCAGGTTCGGCATACATCATTTTTTTGATCTTGGTGAATGCTTTCGAGCTACCACCTTCAACCATATAAGTCGCCAGTGTCCACGGGCTGCCAGAGAAACCAATCAGTGGCACTTCGCCCTGCAAATCTTTACGGATCTGACGCACTGCATTCATGACATACTGCAGCTCCCCTTCCGGATCCGGCAGACCAATTTTATCGACATCGGCTTTGCAGGTTATAGGACGCTCAAACTTCGGGCCTTCACCGGCTTCAAAATATAAGCCCAGCCCCATCGCATCCGGAATAGTCAGGATATCAGAAAACAAAATAGCAGCATCCAAAGGGAAACGGCGCAGTGGCTGTAAGGTCACCTCACTGGCTAATTCTGCATTCTTACACAGCGACATAAAGTCACCTGCAACACTACGTGTAGCTCGGTATTCTGGCAAATAACGGCCAGCCTGACGCATCATCCATACTGGTGTGCAATCTACCGGCTGCTTTAATAACGCACGTAGGTAGCGGTCATTCTTTAATTCGCTCATTGAGGACTCCATGGATAAATTCTGCGACGTATTGTAGCACTCCCCGGCTGCAACAAAAGAACCCAATTGTTAAGCCGGTCATATTTATTACAACAATCTCTTCACCATATTTGCGACATAGCAGTCAGCCGTGATACAAAATCTGCGCGCTAGCAATAATAAGAATATCTTGCTCGTCGATGAGCATGTAACTGCACCTTATCCCTCCTTTAGGAGGGTTTTTTTATACTGCTGCTTTTTATCAGCGCCAAGGTGTGATTTATCAGCTGACGGGCTATCGTCCCTTCCGGCGCAACAGGTGGCAAACGATCAGCCGATGCCCAGATCGCGTCACTCAGCTCTTCATAGTCGGGCTTGATTTCGCCACTCTCGTAATCGGCTAAAAAACCCATCATCAGATTGGAAGGAAAAGCCCACGGCTGGCTGCCAAAGTAACGAATATTCGCCACCTTAATTCCTGTTTCCTCTTCGATCTCGCGCGCCACACATTGCTCCAGGGTTTCACCGGCTTCGACAAAACCGGCGATAACCGTGTACATCCCTGTCTTATGCCGAGGGTGCTGAGCAAGCAATATTTTATCCTGCTTTCTGACCGCAACAATCACACATGGCGACACTCGGGGGTAATGGATACGCTGGCACTGCTGGCATTCCATGGCCAATTGCTCTGCCGCCAGCTGACACTGTCCGCCACAATTGGGGCAATATGTTTCGGATTGCTTCATGTGCGATAGCTGAGTCGCTTTTCCGGCCAGATCAAATAGCTCGCCATCGACACCCAACAATTCCCTTTGGGTATAAAAATCATCGTCACGCGTATTGCCATGAGCCTCTAGCCAGAAAACAGGATGACCCGAGTATTCACCAATCCAGCGCGCATCGTCACTATTAAAACCCAACTCTGATTCTGTCATCAGAGGAAGCGTGTGGTTAACAAGATACAATTTGCGATCTTTTACGACGCACCAATATACTAATTCTCGTTTTTTTAACATCAATGTCACATCCATCCTTGCAGGGTATCGTTTTTACTGGCAATCTAAACTTTATAACGGAATATGAATCCGTATAACAAGGCTCTCTTTTTTAAGAGATTCACCGGTGTAGTATTTAGTAGCTTGGTTTTTTAATAACGCTTTTTTTCGTAACCACCGTTACTGTACTGATAGATCATGAGGGTATGGCCATGTTAAGTAAATTCGAACAAGTTCAGCAACAGTGGGGCGGCACCAGCGATGTCATCGATCACTGGCTGATGTCCCGGCAGCAATTACTGATCGACTACTGTAAGCTGGCAGGTCTGCCTCCTTTTGAAAATAATTCACGCCAATTACCCACCTCCAGCCAATTACAACTCTTTTGCCAACAAGTTGTCGACTATATCTCTGCCGGCCATTTCAAAATTTATGATATGGTCATGGATAAGTGGAGAACCACGGGCTATTCACCCACCCAAGAAATCTCGAAACTTTACGCGGATATTACCCAAACCACAGATCCGATTCTTAATTTTACCGATCGCTATTGTGCAATTAGCGATGACGATGATATTCCGGATTTAGATCAGGATCTCTCTACTATCGGTGAGTTGATGGAGCAGAGGTTTGAGTTTGAAGATAATCTGATTGAACTCATTAGCGAAAGTTTAGCCTGCCCTCCCGGCGCGTAGTATTCAATTAGTATGATCGTTCAGAGAAGCATTTATACCAAACTGATCATTAGTCAGTTTGGTATAAATGCGACGCCCTGCCTGCATCGCCTCTTAATGTCGTCCAATCAACTCAAAACTCCTCCTCTCTTTTTCCAGCCTTAGTCAGCCCGAAGATAAGCCTTATAAGCGTGCTAACAACCTGCCTGTTTTGATGCCATCCAAAAACAAAAAGGCACCCCGAAGGATGCCTTTTTTTGCTTATCTAAACGTCAACGATTAATCGTCGCTTAGACCGGCATTTAGTAGTGCAGCAAGATCTTGAGATGCTTGCTCTGAATCAAGCTGCGGTGCTACTGGCTCTAGCTCTGCATCACGTCTACGTTGACGCTGCTGGTGGTAGGAGAAACCGGTACCAGCAGGGATCAAGCGACCAACGATAACGTTTTCTTTCAGACCACGTAACTCATCACGCTTACCAGAAACCGCAGCTTCTGTTAGTACGCGAGTCGTTTCCTGGAAAGAAGCTGCCGAGATGAACGATTCTGTCGCTAGCGACGCCTTAGTGATACCTAACAGGTCACGGCTAAATGTCGCAGCTGCTTTACCTTCAGCTTCTAGCTTACGGTTAGCAACATTCACACGAGAGAATTCTACCTGCTCACCTTCTAGGAACTCAGAGTCACCAACAGAACTGATCGTTACCTTACGAAGCATCTGACGAATGATAGTCTCAATGTGCTTATCATTAATCTTAACGCCCTGTAGACGGTAAACTTCCTGAACTTCGTTAACGATGTACTCAGCAACAGCGTGAACACCACGAAGACGCAGGATATCGTGCGGCGCTTCTGGACCATCCGCGATCACATCACCACATTCAACCTTCTCACCTTCGAATACGTTAAGCTGACGCCACTTAGGAATCATCTCTTCGTATGGCTGGCCTTCACTTGGAGTGATGATCAGACGACGCTTACCTTTAGTCTCTTTACCGAAAGAAACAGCACCTGTAATTTCCGCTAGGATTGCAGGCTCTTTTGGCTTACGTGCTTCGAACAAGTCAGCGACTCGTGGCAGACCACCGGTGATATCTTTAGTACCGCCAGATTCCTGAGGAATACGTGATAACGTGTCACCAATGCCTACTAGCGCGCTGTCTTCAAGCTGAACAATCGCTTTACCAGGTAAGAAATACTGAGCTGGCATATCTGTGCCAGGGATCATTATATCGTGGCCGTTGTCGTCAACCAGCTTAACCGTTGGACGCATGTCTTTACCGGCACTGGTACGCTCTGCAGCGTCTAGTATTACGATAGAAGACAGGCCTGTCAGCTCATCCGTTTGACGAGTCACAGTCACGCCGTCGATCAAGTCAACGAACTGAACGCGACCAGCTACCTCGGTGATGATTGGCATTGTATGCGGGTCCCAGTTTGCAACAGTTTCTGCTGCAGTCACTGAATCACCATCACCTTTAGTTAGCATAGAACCGTAAGGAAGCTTGTAGCTTTCCTTGGTACGACCAAACTCATCCACAACCGTCATTTCTGACGCACGGGAAGTAATAACCAGCTTACCTTCACTGTTCGTTACGAACTTAGCGTTGTGAAGCTTCATCGAACCAGTATTCTTAACCTGGATGCTGTTTTCTGCTGCCGCACGTGACGCTGCACCACCGATGTGGAACGTACGCATCGTAAGCTGTGTACCCGGCTCACCGATAGACTGAGCAGCAACAACGCCGACTGCTTCACCGGTGTTAACCAGATGACCACGAGCCAGGTCACGACCGTAACAGAACTTACAACAACCAAAGTCATTTTCACACGTTACAACCGAACGTACCTTAACCTGGTCAACTGAGTTATCTTCCAAGATATTACACCACTTCTCATCAAGAAGTGTGTTACGTGGCGCAAGGACTTCTTCAGTACCTGGCTTAAGTACATCTTCAGCAACAACACGACCAAGAACGCGATCACCAAGTTGCTCTTTAACGTCACCACCCTCGATAAGAGGCATCATGGTAATACCAGCGTGCGTACCACAATCATCGGCAGTAATTACTACGTCTTGTGCTACGTCTACTAGACGACGTGTCAGGTAACCGGAGTTTGCTGTCTTCAGTGCGGTATCCGCAAGACCCTTACGAGCACCGTGAGTAGAGATGAAGTACTGCAGTACGTTCAGACCTTCACGGAAGTTCGCAGTGATCGGTGTTTCGATGATAGAGCCATCCGGCTTAGCCATCAGGCCACGCATACCTGCAAGCTGACGAATCTGCGCCGCAGAACCACGAGCACCAGAATCTGCCATCATGTAAACGCTGTTGAACGATTTCTGCTTCACTTCTTCGCCGTCACGGTTAATCACGGTGTCGAAGGACAGGTTATCCATCATCGCTTTAGCAACCTGCTCATTGGCTGTTGCCCAGATATCAATCACTTTGTTGTAACGCTCACCCGCAGTTACCAGACCAGATTGGAACTGTTCTTGGATTTCTGCGACTTCAGCTTCAGCTTCGGCAATTTTGGTGTACTTTTCAGCAGGAATGACCATATCGTCGATACCAACAGAAACACCAGACAATGCAGCGTAAGCAAAACCTGTGTACATAATTTGGTCAGCAAAGATAACGGTATCTTTCATGCCCAATTTACGGTAACACGTGTTAAGTAGGTTAGAGATTTGCTTCTTACCTAGCGCTTCCGTGTTCACAAGGCTGTACGGAAGACCTTTAGGAACGATCTGCCACAGGATTGCACGACCAACAGTGGTATCAACTAGCTTGGTTTCAGATGACAAGTTGCCTTGCTCATCATAGAGGTGCTCAGTGATACGAACTTTCACGCGAGCGTGTAGTTCTGCATTCTTAGTACGGTATGCTTTCTCTGCTTCTGCAGGTCCAGCAAGGTACATGCCTTCACCCTTCGCGTTAATTCTGTCACGGGTCATGTAGTAAAGACCCAATACAACATCCTGAGACGGTACGATGATCGGATCACCTGACGCCGGCGATAGGATGTTGTTGGTAGACATCATCAGTGCACGAGCTTCAAGCTGCGCTTCCAGAGTTAGAGGTACGTGTACCGCCATCTGGTCACCATCGAAGTCGGCGTTATAGGCCGCACACACTAGAGGGTGAAGCTGAATCGCTTTACCTTCGATTAGTACTGGTTCAAATGCCTGGATACCTAGACGGTGCAGTGTTGGTGCACGGTTAAGCATTACCGGGTGTTCACGAATCACTTCGTCCAGGATATCCCAAACAACCGCTTCTTCGCGCTCAACCATCTTCTTCGCCGCTTTGATCGTAGTCGCAAGACCACGGGTCTCCAGCTTGCCGTAGATGAATGGCTTAAATAGCTCTAGTGCCATCTTCTTAGGAAGACCACACTGGTGCAGGCGCAGGTATGGACCTACGGTGATAACAGAACGACCTGAGTAGTCAACACGCTTACCAAGAAGGTTCTGACGGAAACGACCCTGCTTACCTTTGATCATGTCAGCCAAAGATTTCAGAGGACGTTTGTTTGAACCGGTGATAGCGCGACCACGACGACCGTTATCTAGCAATGCATCAACAGACTCCTGAAGCATACGCTTTTCGTTACGTACGATAATATCAGGAGCGGCCAAGTCCAATAGACGCTTAAGACGGTTATTACGGTTAATGACGCGACGGTACAGATCATTCAGATCTGAGGTTGCGAAACGACCACCATCTAGCGGTACCAACGGACGAAGGTCCGGCGGTAGAACTGGCAGAACAGACAGGATCATCCACTCGGGGTTGTTACCTGACTGTAAGAATGCTTCAACAAGCTTTAAACGCTTGGTTAATTTTTTACGCTTAGTTTCAGAGTTAGTTTCTTCTAACTCTTCACGCATGTTTTCGATTTCAGCATTCAGGTCCATATTACCCAGTAATGCTTTAATCGCTTCTGCGCCCATTTTAGCGTCGAATTCGTCGCCCCATTCTTCAAGTGCATCCAGATACTGCTCTTCTGACAGTAGCTGACTACGCTCAAGACTGGTCATTCCTGGTTCAATGACAATGTACGATTCGAAGTAAAGTACCCGCTCGATGTCACGCAGCGGAATATCCATTAACAAACCGATACGAGATGGCAGTGACTTAAGGAACCAGATGTGGGCTACAGGTGAAGCTAGCTCAATGTGACCCATACGCTCACGACGTACTTTGGTCTGAGTAACTTCAACACCACATTTTTCACAAATCACACCACGGTGCTTAAGGCGCTTATATTTGCCACAAAGACACTCGTAGTCTTTTACTGGGCCAAAGATACGTGCACAGAAAAGGCCGTCACGCTCAGGCTTAAAGGTACGGTAGTTGATGGTTTCTGGCTTTTTTACTTCACCGAAAGACCATGAGCGAATCATGTCAGGTGAAGCAAGACCGATTTTGATTGCATCAAATTCTTCGGTCTTATGTTGTGCTTTCAGAAACTTAAGTAAGTCTTTCACATTCGGCTCCTGTGAGGAGTTGACCCATAAAGGCGCCAGTCTTCTGGCGCCTTCATATTTATACCGGAGTAACTAATAAGCTTGGTAGACCAAGTCTTATTCGTCTTCCAGCTCGATGTTGATACCCAACGAGCGGATTTCTTTCAACAGTACGTTGAATGATTCCGGCATACCAGGTTCCATACGATGATCTCCATCGACGATGTTTTTATACATCTTCGTACGGCCGTTAACGTCATCTGACTTAACGGTTAGCATTTCTTGAAGTGTATATGCTGCGCCGTATGCTTCAAGCGCCCATACTTCCATCTCACCGAAACGCTGACCACCGAACTGAGCTTTACCACCCAGCGGCTGCTGAGTAACAAGGCTGTAAGAACCGGTAGAACGGGCATGCATCTTGTCATCAACCAAGTGGTTAAGTTTCAGCATGTACATGTAACCAACAGTTACAGGACGCTCAAACATGTCACCGGTGCGACCGTCAAACAATTTCAGCTGACCAGACTCTGGTAAGTCACCTAGCTTCAGCAGTTCTTTGATTGACTCTTCTGGAGCACCATCAAATACTGGCGTTGCAATAGGCAGACCCTTACGCAAGTTTTGAACCAACGTCATCACTTCGTCGTCTGACAGAGCGGCAATGTCGACGTTCTGGCGAGTATCACCCAGATCGTAAACTTTCTGCAGGAAGTTACGGAACTTATGTAGCTCCTGCTGCTGCTTCAGCATCTCGTTGATCTTGTCACCGATACCTTTCGCTGCAAGACCCATATGAGTCTCCAGGATCTGACCGATGTTCATACGAGATGGTACACCCAATGGGTTCAGAACGATGTCGACAGTCTGACCTTTTTCATCGTACGGCATATCTTCAACAGGGTTGATCTTAGAGATTACACCCTTGTTACCGTGACGACCCGCCATCTTATCACCAGGCTGGATACGACGTTTAACAGCTAGGTACACCTTAACAATTTTAAGGACACCCGGTGCCAAGTCATCACCCTGTGTGATCTTACGGCGCTTAGTTTCAAACTTCTTATCGAACTCAGCTTTCAATTCGTCGTACTGCTCTGCCAACTGCTCGAGTTGGTTTTGCTGTTCTTCGTCATCCAGCGTTTGTGCAAACAGAGTTTCGCGGTTCATTGAAGAAAACTTATCTTCGCCGTAACCCGCAGAAAGTAGAAGCGTACGAACACGAGCAAGAAGACCACCCTCAAGGATCTGGAATTCTTCTGTGATATCTTTCTTCGCTTCTTTCAGCTGCATTTCTTCGATTTCAAGCGCACGCTTGTCTTTTTCTACGCCATCGCGAGTAAAGACCTGAACGTCGATGATGGTACCAGACACAGAGTTTGGCACACGTAGAGAAGAGTCTTTAACGTCAGACGCTTTCTCACCAAAGATTGCACGCAGTAGCTTCTCTTCCGGTGTCAGCTGAGTTTCACCCTTAGGTGTCACTTTACCTACCAGAATATCGCCACCTTTCACTTCAGCACCGATGTAAACAACACCAGATTCATCCAGCTTAGAAAGCGCAGCTTCACCCACGTTAGGGATATCAGCCGTGATTTCTTCAGAGCCCAGTTTCGTGTCACGCGCCACACAAGAAAGCTCTTGAATGTGGATGGTTGTCAGGCGATCTTCCTGTACAACACGTTCAGAAACTAAGATGGAATCCTCGAAGTTATAACCGTTCCAAGGCATGAACGCGATACGCATGTTCTGGCCAAGTGCAAGCTCACCCAGATCGGTCGAAGGACCATCTGCCAGTACGTCACCACGAGCCACTGGCTCACCCGGCATCACAGTTGGACGCTGGTTGATACAGGTGTTCTGGTTAGAACGGGTGTACTTAGTAAGGTTATAAATATCGATACCAGCTTCGCCTGGTACTAGCTCGCTTTCGTGCACTTTAACAACGATACGAGAAGCATCGACAGACTGAACCTGACCGCCACGTTTAGCTACGGCTGTTACCCCGGAGTCAACCGCTACAGAGCGCTCAATACCTGTACCAACCAACGGCTTATCTGCACGTAATGTTGGAACAGCCTGACGCTGCATGTTCGCACCCATAAGTGCACGGTTAGCATCATCGTGCTCTAGGAATGGAATCAGGGATGCCGCCACAGATACAACCTGGTTGGTTGCAACGTCCATGTATTGAACATGGTCGCGTGGGTGCAAGCCAGAATCACCTTTCTGACGGGCAGTAACAAGTTCATCACTGAAGCTACCATCTTCTTCCAGCGCAGCATTCGCCTGAGCGATAACATACTGGCCTTCTTCAATAGCAGACAGGTAATCGATTTGGTCAGTAACGCTACCATCAACCACTTTACGGTATGGTGTTTCCAGGAAACCGTAAGAGTTACAACGCGCATAGACAGACAGCGAGTTGATTAGACCGATGTTTGGACCTTCCGGCGTTTCGATTGGACATAGACGACCGTAGTGGGTCGCGTGTACATCTCGAACTTCAAAGCCAGCACGTTCACGAGTCAGACCACCTGGACCAAGCGCCGAAATACGACGTTTGTGAGTAACTTCTGACAACGGATTGTTTTGGTCCATAAACTGAGACAGCTGAGAAGAACCGAAGAACTCCTTCACTGCAGCAGAAATTGGCTTAGCATTAATCAGATCTTGCGGCATGATGGCATCAAGATCGCCAAGGCTAAGACGTTCTTTAACAGCACGCTCAACACGAACCAGACCAACGCGGAACTGGTTTTCAGCCATTTCGCCAACTGAACGAATACGACGGTTACCCAGGTGGTCGATATCATCAACTTCACCGCGGCCGTTACGAATTTCGATCAGTTTACGCATCACTTCAATGATGTCTTGATTGTCTAGCGTACCTGAACCTGTGATCTCATCACGAAGAAGAGAACTGTTGAACTTCATACGACCAACCGCTGACAAGTCATAACGGTCTTCAGAGAAGAACAGACTATTAAACAGTTGTTCAGCAGCTTCGCGTGTCGGTGGCTCACCAGGACGCATCATGCGATAGATTTCAACTAGCGCACTCAAACGGTCAGTAGTGTTGTCGACACGCAAGGTATCAGACATGTACGGACCGTAGTCTAGGTCGTTCGTAAACAGAACTTCGATAGACTTATGACCAGCCTGCGACAGTAGTGCCAGAGACTCCAGGCTTAATTCCTGGTTAGCCGGCACAATTAGCTCGCCAGTCTCTTCGTTCACATAATCACGTGATGCGATTTTGCCAACGATGTATTCAACCGGCACTTCAATGTGATCAATACCGTCTTTGCCTAACTGGCGAATATGACGAGCGGTGATACGACGGCCTTGCTCGACGTAGGTTTTACCGTTCGCTTCAATATTGAAGCTTGCAGTTTCGCCACGTAGACGATCAGGCACCAGTTCCATAACCAGTGACTTACCCTGAACTTCGAAGTTAACTTTATCGAAGAACATGTCAAGGATCTGCTCAGTGGTATAATCCAATGCGCGCAGAATGATTGAAGCCGGCAGCTTACGACGACGGTCGATACGTACGAATACGTTATCCTTAGGATCAAACTCGAAATCCAACCATGAACCACGGTATGGGATTACGCGTGCGTTATATAACACTTTACCTGAGGAGTGGGTTTTACCCTTATCGCTGTCGAAGAAGACACCCGGGCTACGGTGCAGCTGGGATACGATAACCCTCTCGGTTCCGTTAATAACGAAAGTACCGTTATCTGTCATGAGCGGAATTTCGCCCATGTAAACTTCTTGTTCTTTAATGTCTTTTACAGTGCCAGCCGGCGCGTCTTTGTCATACATGACAAGACGTAGCTTCACACGAAGTGGTGCAGAGTAAGTTACGCCACGAATTTGACATTCTTTGACATCGAAGACAGGCTCACCGAGACGATAGCTAACGTATTGCAGCTCGGAATTGCCATTATAGCTCTGAATTGGAAAAACAGAACGAAAGGCAGCTTCTAGACCGTAATGCCCTTCTGGATCCTGCTCGATGAACTTCTGAAAAGAATCAAGCTGGATCGACAGCAAGTATGGTGCATCCAAAACGCGTGGACGCTTACCAAAATCCTTACGGATACGCTTTTTCTCGGTATAAGAGTAAACCATAGGTTCCTCAGATCGCTAATAAGTGATCCAAACTGTCCAACCAGGGGACAGTGACTAATAACACTGTTTATTGTAGGAACAACTCTGAAGAATCAGGGCTGCTTTTTGCGTGGATAATAGTTACAAAACAATGTGAAAAATACCATTACCCTACAGCGCAAAAAGGCCGGTGGCAATCAGCCACCAGCCATTAGCCTTTACAGGCTAAGAAATTAAGTAATAATTACTTAATTTCAACAGTAGCACCAACTTCTTCTAGCTGAGCTTTAAGAGCTTCAGCTTCAGCTTTATCAACACCTTCTTTTAGAGATGCTGGAGCGCCGTCAACGACTGCTTTAGCTTCTTTAAGACCTAGGCCAGTTGCGCCACGTACAGCTTTGATAACTTGTACTTTCTGTGAACCAACAGCTGTTAGGATTACGTCAAACTCAGTTTGCTCTTCAGCTACTTCAGCTGCGCCGCCTGCTACAACTGCTGCTGCAGCTGAAACACCGAATTTCTCTTCCATAGCTTCGATAAGCTCAACAACTTGCATTACAGACATTTCTGCAACTGCGTCTAGGATTTGCTCGTTAGTGATAGACATAACAATTCTCTTTGAAATCAACAATTAATTTAATATAGCGTTCAGATAAAACAGGGACGATTACGCCGCTGCTTCTTCTTTCTGATCGCGTACAGCTGCGATAGTACGTACCAGCTTGCCAGCTGAAGCTTCTTTCATGCACATCATCAGGCGTGCAATAGCTTCGTCGTAAGTTGGTAGTGTCGCAAGAACTTCTGCGTCAACAACAGCGCCTTCGAATGCGGCTGCTTTGAACTCGAAATCTTTATTCTCTTTAGCGAAGTCTTTGAAAAGACGCGCTGCAGCACCTGGGTGCTCATTAGAGAAACCGATTAGTGAAGGACCAACGAAAACGTCTTTCAGACATTCAAATTCAGTACCTTCAACTGCGCGGCGTGCCAGAGTGTTACGAACAACTTTCAAGTAAACGCCGTTTTCACGAGCTTGTTTACGTAGAGAAGTCATCGCACCAACTGCAACACCACGAGAGTCAGCAACAACTGCAGACAGGGCACCATTGGCAGCTTCGTTGACTTCAGCAACAATTGCTTTTTTGTCTTGAAGATTTAATGCCATTGGATATAGCTCCTGGATTTTTTTGCTGGGTTACCCCAGTCATTACACCACTCACTGTCAGAATGACAGGAGAGTCTTACGGCGCAGATCCAAGAAAGACTTAACATCAATCATGTTCTGGCACCGTCTACGTAGGTAAAATTAAGTTCCTGAGAACACCTACGGTCTTTGACGAAGGCTAATTTACAAGCAATTAGCCTCAGCCATGAATTTGTGAACGCCAGATTATACACTAACCTGACAATTCTGCAAATTATTATACGCTAGCTGCCAGAGTGTTCTGGTCTAACGACACACCTGCACCCATCGTGGTAGAGATGCTTACTTTCTTGATGAAAGTACCTTTAGCAGAAGAAGGCTTCGCTTTCTTCAGAGCAACCAGAAGTGCTTCTAGGTTCTCTTTAAGGTTTGCAGCGTCAAAATCTACTTTACCGATGGTAGTGTGGATGATGCCATTTTTGTCGTTACGGTAACGAACCTGACCTGCTTTAGCATTTTTAACTGCTTCAGCAACGTTAGGCGTTACAGTGCCAACTTTAGGGTTTGGCATCAGACCGCGAGGACCAAGAATAGTACCTAATTGGCCAACAACGCGCATTGCATCTGGAGATGCGATAACAACGTCAAAGTCCATGACACCTTTCTTAACTTGGTCAGCAAGATCTTCCATACCGATTAGATCTGCGCCAGCTTCTTTAGCTGCTTCTGCGTTTGCACCTTGAGTGAACACAGCAACGCGGATGTCACGACCAGTACCGTGTGGCAGTACTGTTGCACCACGTACGTTTTGATCTGATTTACGAGCATCGATACCAAGGTTAACAGCAACGTCAACACTTTCTACGAATTTAGCAGTAGCTAGTTCTTTAAGAAGAGCAACAGCTTCGTTGATATCGTACTCTTTTGTAGAATCAACTTTGTCACGGATTACGCGCATGCGTTTAGTCAGTTTTGCCATTGTCTTAACCCTCTACCACTAGGCCCATTGAACGAGCAGTACCAGCAATCGAACGCTTCATAGCTTCGATGTCAGCACCAGTCATATCGGCTGCTTTAGTTTCAGCGATTTCCTGAATCTGAGCGTCAGTAACAGTACCAACTTTCTCAGTGTTAGGACGGCCAGAACCAGACTTAACGCCGGCTGCTTTCTTAAGAAGAACTGCAGCAGGTGGAGTCTTAGTGATGAACGTGAAAGAACGGTCGCTGTATACTGTGATAACAACAGGAGTTGGAAGACCTTTCTCAACTGAGTCAGTCTTAGCGTTAAACGCTTTACAGAATTCCATGATGTTAACACCGTGTTGACCTAGAGCAGGACCAACTGGTGGACTTGGGTTTGCTGCACCAGCTGCAACCTGCAGCTTGATGTACGCTTCTACTTTTTTAGCCATTGCTATATACCTAAAATTTGGGTTCAAACGTCTGTTTTCAGAAACAGACTCCCCGTCTAACGAAAGGGCGCGAAATTATAGTTCAATCCCCCGCCCCTGACAATACAAACTGATTACTAATCGATCAGTTCTTTTCTACCTGGCCGAACTCTAGCTCAACCGGAGTTGCGCGGCCAAAGATCGACACGGAAACCTTCACGCGGCTCTTGGCATAATCCACTTCTTCAACAACACCGTTGAAATCAGCAAATGGACCATCAGTAACGCGAACCACTTCACCCGGCTCGAATACTGTCTTATGGACTGGTGATTCACTCGCCTGCTGCAGACGATTAAGAATCGCATCCGCCTCTTTATCAGAGATAGGAGCAGGGCGGTCAGATGTACCGCCAATGAACCCCATTACACGAGGAATACTACGTACCAGGTGCCATGTCTCGTCATTCATTACCATCTGTACAAGCACATAACCAGGGAAGAACTTACGTTCACTCTTCCGACGCTGGCCAGCACGCATTTCAACCACTTCCTCGGTCGGTACGAGTACCTCATCAAAGTAATCTTCCATGCTGTGCATTTTGATATGCTCACGTAGTGACTGCGCAACACGACCTTCAAAGCCGGAGAAAGCCTGTACTACATACCATCGTTTTTTTGGAGCTTCGCTCATGAACTCTTACCTCACACACCGGTAACTAGGCGGACTAAACGGACCATAATGCCGTCAATCCCCCACAAGGCTAACGCCATAATGACAGTGACGGCTAAAACGATAAAGGTTGTCTGCGTAGCTTCCTGACGAGTAGGCCATACCACTTTGCGGACTTCCATGCGCGATTCACGTGCAAACGTGATCGCGGTTTTACCTTTTGCTGTAAGTGCGGCAATACCACCAGCAGCAGCAACAAGCACTACTATCGCGGCTGCGCGCAACACTACAGAAACATCACTGTACAGGTAATTACCAACCACAGCGGCAGCAAGCAAAGCAAATACAGCGACCCACTTAAGGCCATCCATACTGCTCGGGCTGCTTTGGTTTTCGGCATTCGCTTTCATACAACCAACCTGTAACTAGTCTCAATATAGACGAAAACGACCCCGCTAGTGCGAGGTCCTAAATGAAGGAAAGGACTAAACCTTTAATGACATTATAAAAAAACTTCATCTCAACGAACTTTTACTCTGCGCCTTTGACTAAAAATCACACGAATCAAAAATCAGACGCAGAAAAAGGGCATCAAATGATGCCCTTTTGGTACCTTGTCGTCAAATCTTATTCGAAGATCTTAGCAACAACACCAGCACCAACTGTACGACCGCCTTCACGGATCGCAAAACGCAGACCTTCATCCATCGCGATTGGTGCGATTAGAGTCACTTTCATCTGAACGTTATCACCAGGCATTACCATTTCAACGCCTTCTGGTAGCTCGATAGTACCAGTTACGTCAGTTGTACGGAAGTAGAACTGTGGACGGTAGCCTTTGAAGAATGGAGTGTGACGGCCACCTTCATCTTTGGACAGAACATAAATTTCTGACTCAAAAGTAGTGTGCGGAGTAATTGAACCAGGCTTAGCAAGAACCTGACCACGCTCAACTTCGTCACGCTTAGTACCACGCAGAAGAACACCAACGTTCTCACCAGCACGGCCTTCGTCAAGAAGCTTACGGAACATCTCTACACCAGTACAAGTCGTAGTGATGGTTTCTTTGATACCAACAATAGCAACTTCGTCACCAACGCGAACGATGCCTTGCTCAACACGGCCCGTTACAACAGTACCACGGCCCTGGATTGAGAATACATCTTCGATAGGAAGGATGAACGGACGATCGATTGCACGCTCTGGCTCTGGGATGTAGTTATCTAGAGCTTCCGCTAGTTCAATGATCTTCTCTTCCCACTGAGCTTCACCGTTAAGTGCGCCTAGTGCAGACCCCATGATCACTGGGCAGTCATCACCAGGGAAGTCGTACTCAGAAAGAAGTTCACGAACTTCCATTTCGACAAGTTCTAGTAGCTCTTCATCATCAACCATGTCACATTTGTTCATGAATACGATGATGTAAGGGATACCAACCTGACGACCAAGAAGGATGTGCTCACGGGTCTGAGGCATAGGGCCATCAGTTGCCGCAACAACCAGGATACCACCATCCATCTGAGCTGCACCTGTGATCATGTTTTTCACATAATCGGCGTGTCCTGGGCAGTCAACGTGGGCGTAGTGACGACTTGGAGTATCGTACTCTACGTGAGAAGTAGAGATGGTGATACCGCGCTCGCGCTCTTCTGGAGCGTTATCGATAGATGCGAAGTCTTTAGCAACACCGCCGTATACTTTTGCCAAAACTGTACAGATAGCAGCAGTTAGAGTCGTTTTACCATGGTCAACGTGGCCGATAGTACCAACGTTAACGTGTGGCTTAAGACGTTCAAATTTTTCTTTAGACATAGATAGTCCCTCTAGACACGGCATTAGGTGGCATTACGACCACACAACCAAACATGGGTTTGTAGAGTATATATCAAATGGTTTGAAAGCGACTTGGAGAAGAGATGGTGCTGATAGGCGGATTCGAACCGCCGACCTCACCCTTACCAAGGGTGCGCTCTACCAACTGAGCTATATCAGCACACAAGAAGTGTGGAGCGGGCAGCGGGAATCGAACCCGCATCATCAGCTTGGAAGGCTGAGGTAATAGCCATTATACGATGCCCGCAAACTCGTAACTCGTAGAGCTATCAAACTACTTGAAAATGGTGGAGGGGGAAGGATTCGAACCTTCGAAGGCGGAGCCGTCAGATTTACAGTCTGATCCCTTTGGCCACTCGGGAACCCCTCCAGGGGTATAGCGAAAACTGGTGCCGACTACCGGAATCGAACTGGTGACCTACTGATTACAAGTCAGTTGCTCTACCTACTGAGCTAAGTCGGCGTAATTGCTGCGCATTCTAGTTAATCATTTATAGGCTTGCAATACCTTTACGAGTTTTTTTTATTTTTTTCCTTTAACCGTCTCAAATTTAGTCATCATCGGCATTTTGCATACAGGGCCAACCCCTCTAAGACCAACTCCGAACGGTGCAAATAGCGTTTTGACCAGTGTATCGGTAGATGTCGCATTCCTCCGCCACATAGGATCACTTCGGGGTTTGTCCCGAGTTTATCTTTTGCCTGCTTAAGGCCATATTCGATTAACCCGATCAGTGCTGCCCGACAGCCATTTTTCAGACCATCCGCCGTATTATCTGCGAACGCTATATGTTCTCCATGCTCACGATCAGAGAAAACTTTACGGGTATTTTCCAGTACCGATTGCATCATTAACTGATAACCAGGTGCAATCCACCCCCCCAAGTGCTTACCGTCTTCAGCGAGCACGTCAAACGTCAAGGCGGTCCCAATATCGATGATGACTGTTGGTTTTTTAAACTCTTGTCTGACTGCGACAAGGGTCAGCCAACGATCAACGCCAAGGTATTGATATTCAGAATACGCATTCTTAACACCAAAGTCTTTACGTAGCGTCTTCACCTGCATGACAGGGATATTAGCCATCTGAGCAATGCGTTGGATTGAATTATCAACCTCGACGGGCCCGACACTAGCAAACACTATTCTATTAATTCCTTTTTCTAATAGTGGCTCAAGTACCATTTCTAATTTACGGCTAGGGTAACGGCCTAACAGTTCAAAATGTCCAGATTCAAATAATTGGGCAACTTTGACATAAGTGTTACCCGCTTCAATTAATAATTGCATCAACAACCTCTAAGGCTGATTTCACCACCGATATACGGCTCAATACCCGCATCGGTTTCAAGTAATAAGGCACCCTGTTTATCAATGCCGCGGGCAATTCCTTCGACCACGCGCTCACCTATCAATAATTTAACAGGG
Organism: Photobacterium sp.; assembly: GCF_057456235.1. NCBI lineage: Bacteria > Pseudomonadati > Pseudomonadota > Gammaproteobacteria > Vibrionales > Vibrionaceae > Photobacterium > Photobacterium sp. Next base: position 73,590 of record NZ_JBVCPH010000019.1, read on the forward strand.
CGGTTCAAAAAGTTATCTAATTTATTCCAGCGATCGATAAAGCCACCGAGACCGATTTTCTCATAAGCCGTTAGCGTTTCATGTAGTCGCTCAATCAATGCCGCGGCTAATTGATTTCGCTCAGGTAGGTCATCACACGCCTGTACCAGGTTGGTCCAGGCCTGATCAATACCTGTTCCTTCCTGAGCCGTCATGGCAACATTGAGTCCCATACCTATAACAAGGTGGGCGGCCTCTCCCGTCTGCCCTGTCATCTCAATGAGAATACCGGCCAACTTCTTATCTCGATAATACAAATCATTAGGCCATTTCACTCTAATCTCGTCAGCACCCAGTGTTTGTAACGCTTCAGCGATAGCGATGCCAACAACAAGACTTAACCCCATCGCAGCAGCCATCCCGGCATCAAGTCGCCAATACATAGAGAGATACAAGTTACTACCAAAAGGAGACAGCCATTGCCGCCCCCGACGTCCTCGGCCTGCCTGCTGATATTCAGCTAAACAAATGGCACCTTGAGGTAACTGGCCGACCCGGTCGAGTAGAAACTGATTGGTTGAATCGATAACGGGTATGAGATCTAAGCTCGGGCACTTTACCTGAGCTGAAATTTTATCGCAATCAAGCAGTTCCAATTTTGATGCCAGACAGTAGCCTTTCCCCCGCACTCGATAGACATCTAGACCCCATCCCTGTAATTGCATGATATGTTTACTTATTGCTGACCTGGAGATTCCAAGAGACTCTCCCAACGCTTCTCCTGAATGAAATTTACCGTCAGACATCATGGCCACTAATGCCAAGCGCGTAGAGTGCTCTTTCATGACATAACCTCTACCAGATTGGTTTCTTTATCGGCAGCCATGAAACGTACTTCATGCTCTAGAGTGACAGTAAACCTCTCTTCAACCGCAAAGACCACATCTCGTGCGAGAACAAGCACATCTCTGGCGGTTGCCCGTGCGCAGTTGACTAATACCAGTGCTTGCTTCTCATGTACTTTAGCCCCTCCTACCTGATAGCCTTTCAGGCCACATTGGTCAATCAACCAGCCCGCAGCGAGCTTGAAGGATCCATCCTCCATTTCATAACTTGGCATGTTCGGATGAGTTGCCATCAGCTGCTCTCGCTTGGTCTTATCAACAATAGGGTTTTTGAAAAAACTTCCTGCATTGCCTAAAATCATGGGATCCGGCAGCTTCTGCTGACGAATACGGCATACTTCATCAAATATCTTTTTGGCCGTTACGGTCTCAGAGGCAAACTGTGCCAAAGGGCCGTAAGTGGCATTAGGTCGCCACGCTTTAGACAGCTTCAATCCGACAGCAACGATCGCATGAGTATTCTTCAGTGCATGCTTGAAAATAGAGTCTCGATAGCCGAACTGGCAATCTGAAGCCAATATTCGGGAAGGTTTGCCAGTGTTCAGCTCAACCACATCGACATACTGGCAGACGTCCTTCAGTTCAACACCATATGCACCAATATTTTGAATTGGCGATGAGCCCACACACCCGGGGATCAAAGCCAGATTTTCCAAACCCGGCATCTTATTTTCCACTGACCAGTGAACCAGATCATGCCAGTTTTCGCCGGCTCCGACGTGCAGGTGATACTCATCGGCGGTTTCTGTTATATCAATACCAGCAATACGGTTTAATACAATCACGCCAGCGTAGTTTTGACAGAACAGCAAGTTACTGCCCTGTCCGACAATCAACTTGGGCAAAGCCCGATATTGCTCATCCTGCCAAATGGCCACCAGATCCTGAGTAGATTCCGCAACAATAATGTGATCCGCTGTTACCTCGATACCGAAGGTGTGAAAAGGTGCCAGTGACCTCTTTTGCAAAAATCTCATGCTAATATCGAACCATACCTTTTATACTATTGGCTGCATTTTAACTGATTCATCCTAACTACGCAGTGTTTTCCCATGAGCAAGATTAAATTCCACCCTTTAGAATCTCTACGCTTCCCACTGATTAATCGCTTCTATAAATCCTATTATCCAGCAGGTAAAGCTAAAAAAGATGAAATCATCTGGATAGGAGAGAATACCAGCGGGATAATCTGTTGTGTTAGATTTAAGCAATTTGAATATTATCAATTGCTCACCGGTATGTTAGTCCATCCAGAACGTCGCAGTAGCGGTATCGCCAAGCAGCTGATTACAGCGAGCAATGAGCAATTAATCCGTACGCCATGTTTTTGTTTTGCCTTCAGTCATCTGGAAAAATTGTATCAGGAATCAGGTTTTACAGTAATAAAAGACGATGAGCTGCCAGAACCTTTGGCGATCAGGATCCAGCGTTATCGCCTGAGTGGTAAAGAGCTGATTGCAATGCGATATCAACACTAATTTACAGTTTTCAGCCCATCCGTGACACAACCCAGTATTGGTATACATGGAATCAGATGATTTTCTGATATAATTGCTCTCTTAATTAACAGATTTATCTTATATAGGTCGCATAAACGAGGCGATAATGGATTCAGCTATTGCTAATAGGCAACGCATTGAGCAATTGCCATGTATTGCACACCAGCCGGAAGATTTAGAGACACTTCTAGATGCAGGATCTTTCCGTAAACGGCTACATAAGGAAATAACCCAAGCCAAACAACGTATTTATCTTGTTGCATTATATCTGCAAGACGATGAAGCGGGCCGGGATATTCTGACTGCGCTTTATGAAGCGAAACAAGCAAATCCTGCGTTAGACATCAAAGTACTTGTTGATTGGCATCGTGCCCAACGAGGACTTATTGGTGCAGTTAAATCAGATGGTAATGCTGCACTATATCGTGAATTTGCAGAATCCTACCAACATCAGATTGATGTATTAGGGGTACCGGTACGTAACCGAGAATTGTTCGGCGTTCTTCACCTTAAGGGCTTTGTGATCGATGATAAAGTTATCTATAGCGGTGCTAGCCTGAACGATGTATACCTAGCGCAACATCAACGTTATCGTTATGACCGGTATCATGTCATAAAAAATATACACCTTGCTGATAGCATGGCTAGGTTCATCGTTGAGACTCTGGCTAATAGTGATGCCGTCAATTGCTTAAGTCAGCCCATACGTCCAGAGACTAAAACATTAAAAGGGGCTATCAAAGACCTACGCAGTCAATTACAGCGTGCGAGCTATTCCTTCCCTCCCGATTCTATCGCTGACGATCAGGTAGGCTTAACACCGCTTATAGGTCTGGGCAAGCGAAAGAATAAACTGAATCAACATATTTGCACGTTGATAGCAAGTGCACAGAAAGAACTGACTATCTGCACACCCTATTTTAACTTTCCACGCATGATTAGCCGTGAAGTTAAGAGAGCAATCCGACGGGGTGTAAAGGTAACCGTTATTGTTGGTGATAAAACAGCAAATGACTTTTACATCCCGCCTAGCGAGCCATTTAAAACCATTGCTGGTCTGCCTTATTTATATGAAGTTAATCTTCGTAATTTCGCCAAACACAACGAAGCCGCGATTGCTCGTCGTCAGTTAGCTATTCATCTTTGGAAGCACAATGACAATAGTTTCCATTTAAAAGGGATCTGGGTAGATCGGAGCTATATGCTGATCACAGGCAATAACCTTAACCCTAGAGCCTGGAAGCTAGACTTGGAAAATGCCATCTTGGTCCATGATAAGAACCAGCTATTGGCAGACCAGAAGCAGCAAGAACTCGATTGTATTTTGAGTCATACTCAGCTTGTCGGTAGCTATAAGTTTATCGAGAAAGTCGACACTTACCCTGCTCAGGTTAGAAAGCTGATTAAGCGTATCCGCCGAATTAAAGCCGATCACATCCTTAATCAGATTCTTTAAGGACTCAAAGCCTAGCTATCGTAGCCATTGATATTGATCCTCAGCGTACATTCAGTTCCCTGTACTAGAAGAGGATCAAATTGTTCCTTTTCTCATTGCACTACGGGTTTACTGATACGGCCAAATATGTGCTCCCGGCTAACGAAATCTGGATTGAATGCAATACTACAGTACCCTCCTCACTTCAGCGCTGACGTAATTGATTGGCTATTGAGTAAGCGAAATTAGAACAATAACATCTTTTTGAATATGGGTGGTGCCGGTGGGTATACTGAAAGATTTATCAATAGTCAGTATCGTCAAATACCCTCACTGTTCATCAGCACTAAATCCAATTGAACAAATTTGGCGTTTGCTATGATAGTAATGGCTATCCAAAACTTCATTAGACAACTATGAAGACATTACTGATAAAGTTTGCACTGGATGGAATACGTTTTGACTGACCTCCCAAAAACACTATCAGTAATGTTCTATTAATAATAGGTAAATCTGAACCATTAATTTTACAACTTGTTATTTGAATGACGCCATGCTTAGCACACAACGAAAAAAGGCCATCCGTTAGGATGGCCTTTTAAGATTTGGCGCCTGGCGATGACCTACTCTCACATGGGGAGACCCCACACTACCATCGGCGCTACTGCGTTTCACTTCTGAGTTCGGCATGGGATCAGGTGGGGCCACAGCGCTATGGTCGCCAGACAAATTCTGTTTATTCCCGGCCAATAACCGGCAATAGCAATCTTGGAAAAACTAACTAGCTGTCAAATCGTTCTCAAA
>NZ_JBVCPH010000020.1:0-76725 GCF_057456235.1 Photobacterium sp.
CGGCTCAATGATTTTTACTGATTTTCTTGTTTCAACCGAAGTTGAAGCATAAATTGACTGTGCCAATATCATTCCTCTGCAGGAATCATACTGTTCGGTCACTCAGTTCATTGATAAATCTTTCGACTTAACTTTTTCACGAGTGCCCACACAGATTGCATGGTCAAATTATTAAAGAACATACTGACTAGGTTGCTGGCTAAGCGCCGTGCTCCGTGTCAGTGAGGTCGCATTATAGAGGGTTCGATCACATTGGCAAGAGGTGTTTTAAAATAAACTTGTCAAAACCAACAGTTCGGACAAAAAATAGACTAAGTCGTCATATTATAGACTTAAAACCGCTTAAACTGGGCTGCAAAGTGTGAAACTTTATCCCAGTCTGTATATTCCACCTCTTTTGTTGTATCTGTTTCTCCCCCCGTCATCTTCATGATGAATTTAATCATTGTACGATCGAACCAGTTATAACGTGGATAACGTAGTGCGCCAGCAAACACAGCCAGTAGTTTGGGTTGCCATAATGACTTCTGTAAAAACTTCTGCATATATACACTCGTTTCAGGCGTATTCTTCCCTTCTTTACGAGCGGTCAGGTTCACACAGAAGAAACCGACTTTACACTGCTCTAATTGCTGCTGATTTTGAGCAATAAACTGATACAGTTTTTTGTTCAAATGACCATAACGAATAGAGGCACCAATCAGCACACGATCATATTGAGAAAAATCAACAGCAGACAATGAGTGAAGGTCCTGCAATTCACACTCACAGCTATCACGTAATTCCTCTTCTATATAATGAAGAATTTTAATCGTTTGCCCTTCAGTACTTGAGTGAAGCAGTAAAACCTTTTCCACAACCTCTCCTTAATTTCGCCAAAACGTCGGCGTAAACAAAACAAGTAAAGTAAACACTTCTAATCGGCCAAATAGCATTGAGATAATGAGTACCCACTTCGCTGACTCGTTTATCTCACCAAAATGCACGGCCACTTCCCCCAAGCCTGGCCCGAGGTTATTTAAAGTCGCGGCAACAGCTGAGAACGCAGTAAGTTCGTCCAGCCCTGTCGCAATTAAAGCCAGCATACAGATAACAAATACGAGGGCATAAGCAGAGAAGAACCCCCAAACCGCATCCACCACCCGCTGCGGTAAGGCTTTACTGCCGAGCTTGATGGTATACACCGCACGCGGATGCACCAGACGCTTAAGTTCTCGAACCCCTTGCAATAACAGCAGCAGCATCCGAATCACTTTCATACCGCCACCGGTTGAACCTGCACAGCCACCAACAAAAGATGAAAACAATAAAAGTACAGGCAAGAACAACGGCCAATCGGAGAATCCAGTGGTCGTAAAACCCGCGGTCGTCGATATCGAAACAGTCTGGAATAACGCCTGATCAAACGCATCATAATAAGAATTGTATGAATGGTGCTGTAATAACATACCAAAGCATATTAGGAACAGTATCAATTGGGCAGCCAGGAAGGCTTTGAATTCAGGATCTCGCCAGTAGGTGCGAAGATGGATCCCACCATTAGCAAATGCGGCAAAGTGCAGTGAAAAGTTACAGCCGGATATCAGTAAGAAGACCACAGTAATAAGATTAATAGTGGGACTATTAAAGTAACCCATGCTGGCATCGTGAGTTGAGAAGCCACCAATGGCAACTGTTGAAAAACTATGGGAGATAGCATCAAACACTGTCATACCTGCCATCCAAAATGCACCGGCACAACTGACAGTCAGCGCTAAATAGATATACCAAAGAGCTTTTGCTGTTTCCGCGATACGCGGTGTCATTTTACTGTCTTTGACCGGTCCCGGAATTTCTGCCCGATATAACTGCATCCCACCGATCCCCAGCACCGGCAAAATAGCAACCGCTAATACAATGATCCCCATCCCGCCGAACCATTGCAGTAGCTGACGATAAAACAGAACGGCCTTAGGTAAATGATCCAGGCCTACAATAACCGTAGCCCCTGTCGTCGTTAGAGCCGAGAAGGATTCAAAAAAAGAATCGGTGAGGGACAAATCGGGGGTTTTAGCCAAGATAAAAGGGACAGCACCAGCACTACCTATTACAGTCCAGAATAAAACAACGATTAAGAAACCATCCCGCGCTTTCAGTTCATGACGATGGCGCCGGTTGGGAAACCACAACAAAGCCCCACCAGCAAACAGTAGGAAGAACGTGACGACAAATGGAAAACCGGCACCATCCCGGTAGATCAAGGCGATCAAAGCCGGTGCAAGCATGGTGACACTAAATAACGCGAGCAATAGCCCCACGATTCTGATGATAGATCGAAACTGCATAGCCTAGTCGGCTCTCATCCTTAAAAACGATTATAGAGTGCGATTAATTATCGGAACCGGTGGTTGGTATGATTCGACCACCACTGCGATTAGTGAGTTTGGCTGAAAATTCTTTCACCAAACGGCTATCAAGCTCGAGGGTCATATCGACCTGATTGCCATAATTAGCACAGAGCTGAATCCCTGCATATTCTGCCAGCAGCGACTCGACCAGTGAAACCTGATTATACTCACAGCTCAAGCTGAGTTCCGAAGTTATTACCTTTTCTTTGGTTTGCAGCACAGTTAAGGCTTGCTGGACGCCACCACCGTAAGCCTTGACAAGCCCACCCGTTCCTAACTTTATCCCGCCGGAGTAACGGGTAACCACTGCCGTGATCTCACCAATGCCGGCCCCCGTTAACTGGCCGAGAATGGGTTTACCCGCGGTTCCTGATGGCTCACCATCATCACTGAACCCCCATTTCATCGAATCCGTCGGACGTCCAGCGACAAAAGCCCAGCAATGATGGCGAGCATCGCTGTGCTTAGCTTTGATATGTCTAACAAAAGCTTTCGCAGCATCGACTGTTGGAGTGTGCGCCAAATAAGTGATAAAGCGACTTTTCTTTATCTCTTCTTCAAAGCATGCCTCAGCCGCTGGCACTAAATAAGGGTCAGACTCCATCATTGGGTGACTACCAATAAAATCCAGATGAAAATAATCGCGCAGGATACCACAACATAAGCACAACAAATTCAATATAGCTGTAATAAGAAACACATAAAGAGAAATAATCAGCCAGATACAACCATTAACCGGCTCGCTCCCCCACACGACAGCCCTTTCTTTTCTTTGAGCTGAAATCGATATTTCCGACCTGTCGACTTTATTTACATTCACTGTCGCAAAACAAATGCGGTCAACGAACAACTCGTGCCTGATAACTCCCGCGTCAGAACAGACAAGAAAGTTAACAATACCCCAACAACCGGCTCGCGCTGCCATTAAACGTGACAATAAAAAAGTCTTTACTTTCAATAGCAAAAATAAACCAACATATCCCACCTATTATTATTAACAATAAAAGTTAAACAATTGTTTTAAATAAGTGTTGAAATAGTTGCATAACGGGTTCAGACTTATCTCTAACCTGGTTACAGGTCAAACCAGTAAAACCAATCTGGCACAGAACCGGAAATCGCGGAGATAGAACATGATTTACAAAGGTGAAACCCTATCCGTCAGCTATCTGGAAGATGGTATTGCGGAACTTAACCTCAACGCTCCAGGCTCGATTAATAAATTTGATCTAAAAACCCTGGAATGCTTTAACGAAGCCTTAAATGCCCTTTATCAACAAACAGACCTTAAAGGCCTGCTTCTTACCTCAGATAAAGATGCATTTGTTGTAGGAGCTGATATCACAGAGTTTCTTGGCTTGTTTGCCAAACCTGCAGATGAGCTGTCCCAATGGCTGACCCGAGCCAATGACATCTTTAATAAATTAGAAGATCTACCCGTACCGACGCTTTCAGCCATAAACGGCCACGCACTTGGCGGCGGTTGTGAATGTGTTCTTGCCACGGATTTCCGCCTGGCTGATACCACGGCGCGTATTGGTTTGCCAGAAACTCGACTCGGCATCATGCCTGGCTTCGGCGGCACAGTTCGTCTGCCACGCCTGATCGGGGCAGATCCTGCGATGGAAATCATTACCGCCGGTAAAGATAAAAAAGCTCAAGATGCCCTGAAGCTTGGTCTAGTCGATGCCGTTGTCGCGCCACAGGTGCTAAAAGAAGCAGCAGTGACAATGATGAAAGACGCCATCGCCGGAAAACTGGACTGGCAAGCCCGTCGAGAGCAGAAGAAGGCACCGCTGACGCTCAACAAAATGGAAGCAACAATGTGCTTTACCATCGCCAAAGGTATGGTGGCACAAGTTGCAGGTCCGCACTATCCGGCTCCGATGGCGGCCGTTATTACCATTGAAGAAGCAGCCAGAATGCATCGTGACGAAGCATTGGCTGTTGAAAACAAGCACTTCGTAAAACTCGCGAAAACGGAGGTCGCCCAGGCTCTGGTTGGGATTTTCCTCAATGATCAATACATCAAAAGCAAAGCGAAGAAAGCCGCCAAAGAAGGCCAGCCGACATCCAAAGGGGTCGTTATTGGTGCAGGGATTATGGGAGGCGGTATCGCCTATCAATCTGCGCTTAAAGGCGTACCGGTACTGATGAAAGATATTGCCGTTTCTTCTCTTGAGCTGGGTATGAACGAAGCCGCAAAATTGCTGAACAAACAACTGGAACGGGGCCGGATTGATGGTATCAAGATGGCCAAAGTACTGTCAGGAATTACTCCAAGCCTGCACTATGCAGACGCAGAAGATGCGGATATCGTGGTTGAAGCCGTCGTCGAGAACCCGAAAGTTAAAGCCGCAGTCTTAGCGGAAGTCGAAGGTAAGGTATCAGACAATGCGGTGATCACCTCTAATACCTCGACGATTCCAATAAACTTACTGGCGAAGTCTCTCAAGCGTCCTGAAAACTTCTGCGGGATGCACTTCTTCAACCCCGTTCATCGGATGCCACTAGTGGAAATCATTCGAGGTGAACGCACATCAGACCAAACCATCTCGCGTGTTGTCGCCTATGCGGCAAGGATGGGTAAATCTCCTATCGTCGTAAATGACTGCCCGGGGTTCTTCGTCAACCGAGTACTGTTTCCTTACTTTGCCGGCTTTAGTCTGCTGCTGCGTGACGGTGCTGACTTCACGGTTGTCGACAAAATTATGGAGAAACAATTTGGCTGGCCAATGGGCCCTGCTTACCTGCTAGATGTGGTTGGTATTGATACCGCTCATCATGCCCAGGCGGTTATGGCGGAAGGTTTCCCGACCCGCATGAGCAAAGAGTACAGAGATGCTGTTGATGTGATGTTCGAAGCACAACGCTTTGGACAGAAGAATGGTAAAGGTTTCTTCGCTTACTCTGTCGATCGCCGAGGCAAGCCGAAGAAGAGCATTGATCCAGCCGTGGCAGACCTGCTCGCACCTGTTTCAGGCTCAGCAACAGCGTTCACCAGTGACGATATTATTGCCCGCATGATGATCCCCATGATTAACGAAGTCGTTCGTTGTCTGGAAGAAGGTATTATTGCATCCCCGGCCGAAGCCGATATGGCGCTGGTATATGGTATCGGCTTCCCTCCTTTCCGCGGCGGTGTATTCCGTTACATTGATACTCTGGGTCTGGCTGAATATATCGCCATGGCAGATAAGTTTGCTCATCTCGGTGCCGTTTATGAAGTACCGGCAGGCCTGCGTGATAAAGCGGCCAAAGGCGAAAGCTACTATTCAACGCAACATACAGCACAAGCAAACGCTTAAGGATGAGGGATAAAAAATGAATAACGTAGTAATTGTTGATTGCATCCGCACCCCGATGGGGCGCTCTAAAGCTGGTGCTTTTCGAAATGTTCGTGCTGAAGATCTGTCTGCGCACCTGATGAAAGGATTAATCAGCCGTAACCCCCAACTAGATCCGAATTCCATTGAAGATATCTACTGGGGCTGTGTACAGCAGACGCTAGAACAAGGCTTTAACGTAGCACGCAATGCATCGCTTTTAGCCGGCATTCCACATACTGTGGGTGCTACCACGGTAAACCGCCTGTGTGGCTCTTCCATGCAGGCTCTGCATGATGCAACGCGTGCCATTATGGTTGGCGATGCAGAGACTTGCATCATTGGCGGTGTTGAGCACATGGGCCATGTTCCTATGAGCCACGGTGTCGATTTCCATCCGGGCATGTCAAAGTCTGTCGCAAAAGCTGCTGGCATGATGGGCTTAACAGCTGAAATGCTCGGCCGCATGCATGGGATCAGTCGTGAAATGCAAGACCAATTCGCCGCACGTTCTCACCAGCGCGCCCACGCAGCAACGATTGAAGGACGGTTTAACAATGAAATCCTTCCCATTGAGGGTCACGACGAAAACGGAGTGCTAAAACTGTATGACTACGATGAAGTCATCCGGCCGGAAACCACACTAGAAGGTTTATCTGCTCTGCGCCCGGTATTTGATCCGGTGAACGGCACAGTAACAGCCGGCTCGTCATCTGCGTTGTCAGATGGCGCTTCAGCCATGCTAGTAATGAATGAAAGCCGTGCTAAGGAGCTTGGTCTCACTATTCGTGCCCGCGTGAAATCAATGGCTATTGCAGGTTGTGACCCTTCGATTATGGGGTATGGTCCGGTACCCGCCACCCACAAAGCACTGAGACGAGCCGGTCTGACCATGGACGATATTGGTATGGTGGAATTAAATGAAGCCTTTGCAGCCCAGTCTTTACCGTGCGCCAAAGATCTAGGCTTGCTTGATAAAGTCGATGAGAAAGTGAACCTGAATGGCGGCGCGATTGCACTGGGTCACCCGCTCGGTTGCTCGGGCTCTCGTATTTCAACAACCTTAATCAACCAGATGGAGCATCACGATGTTCAGTTTGGCCTTGCGACCATGTGTATTGGCCTAGGTCAGGGGATCGCCACTATCTTCGAACGTATTGAATAGCCGATAACAAAGACTTAGCCCGCATTTTGCGGGCTTGTTTTATGAGCCCCCCGTTCACTCGCACTACACATGTGCCTGGTGCATAGATTAAATGATAAAGTTTCATTTTATTCATAACCTTATCACGACTACACTCTACCCATATTCGCAGCCCTTTCCTTTATACCCGGAGTACATCTATGTTTAAGGCACTCGTTCTTGATCAGGAAGAAAAAAAAACCATTGCAGAGATCCGTCAAATTGACGAATCTCTGCTGCCTGACGGTGAGGTATTAGTCAGTGTGGATTACTCTTCTCTTAACTACAAAGATGGCTTAGCCATCACAGGTAAAGGCCGCATTGTGCGCCAGTTCCCGATGGTGCCAGGTATCGACTTAACCGGTCGCGTTGTGGAATCAAGTGATGACCGCTATCAGGCAGGCGATCAGGTTGTATTGACTGGCTGGGGTGTTGGCGAAGGTCACTGGGGCGGGATGGCAGAGAAAGCGCGTCTGAAAGCCGACTGGCTGGTACCCTTACCCGCGAATTTAGATGGCAAGCAAGCCATGATGATTGGGACCGCAGGCCTAACCGCCATGCTTTGTGTGCAGGCATTAGTCGATGCGGGTGTTACACCCGATGCCGGTGAAGTACTGGTTACTGGCGCAAGTGGTGGTGTGGGATCGGTTGCCGTCACTATTCTGGCTCAACTCGGCTATCAGGTTGCAGCCGTCACTGGCCGTTCGACTGAAAACGGCCCGTTGCTCAAGGCGCTGGGTGCAGCCCGTATCATCGAACGCAGTGAATTTGAAGAACCGGCACGCCCCTTGGAGAAACAACTTTGGGCCGGAGCTGTTGATACCGTCGGGAGTAAAGTACTGGCAAAAACGCTGGCGCAGATGGACTACAACGGCGCCGTTGCCGCTTGCGGTCTGGCGGGTGGGTTTGATTTACCCACCACAGTCATGCCTTTCATTCTTCGAAATGTAAGACTACAGGGTATCGATTCGGTCTCGTGCCCGTTCGAAAAACGTCTGCAGGCATGGCAACGCTTAACAGAGCTACTACCAGCCAGTTACTACCAGCAAGCGTGCCGAGAAATTGCATTAGAACAAGTTGCAGAATGTGCCGAAGCCATTACCAATGGCCAGATCACTGGCCGTGTCGTGATCAAGCTATAAAAAAGACAATAACGACCTTGGCCAGCTATTGCTGGCCTTTTTGTTCCCACCCCGTGCCAATATCCCAACGCCCACCAATAACGACTTGTGATCCAGTGAGTTTAGGCCAGCCCCATATCATGGATCCGCTTATCAATCAGACGTCCACATTCCTCTTTAATCAGGTTACGCAACCAAATCTGTGAGGCTGAATGTTCACAGCGGGGGTGCCAAATTAGCGAATAGTCAAACGGCTTGAATTCAAACGGCAACGACTTAATCACTAAGTTATGTTTTTCCGCGACTAAATAGGCCAAATCCGCCGGCACCGTAATAATGAGCGGCATTTTATCCACAATAGCCAAGGCCGCTTCCAAATGATAAGCCCACAGTACCAGCTTGCGTTGGCGATATCCTCGCAGGGATTCATCAATCAGAGATTTAACCCCGTCACTGATCGCAATCATCGCATGGGGGAACGTTAGATAATCATCCAGGGTCAGATTCTGATCTGCCATCGGATGATTTTTTGACAACAGGCAAAATACACTCACCAGACCAAGACTGTCACGGCACAAGGGATCAACAGGGCCGGTAGGACGGCAAATGGCCATATCACAGCCATCAGTGGTTAACTGGCTCAGTAAATGTTCATGCTGCAACGGTTCGAATTTCAACGATATATTAGGCGCTTCCTCATAAACTCGAGGCAGAGCAAAGGGCAGGATTGTTTGCATAGCGTAATCGGTAGTGGCAATAACAAAACGCTGATCGCACAATTCCGGGCGGAAATCGCTGGGGGTAAGAAGAATACGTAATGCTTCCAGCGGATCATTCAGTGATTCATTGAGCTCCAGCGCCCTTTGGGTAGGGATAAGATGCTGCCCTTGTCGGGTAAAAAGCGGGTCACCCAGTAAATCCCGTAACCGCCCCAATACCCGACTCATCGCTGACTGGCTGAGACTGAGTCTGACTGCAGCCCGACTGACACTGCACTCTTCAAGCAAGACTTTTAACGCCACCAGTAAATTTAAATCACGGCGGTAGACTTCTTCCAGCTCCATATCAAACTTCACTCGCTTAGTAATAGCCACATAATGATGAGAAACCCAGTCATTATGAAGCTGCCGATAAAAAAATCCCGCTAAAAAGCGGGTAAGCCCAAGAAATTGGGGAGAGTGTAGTCGATGTAAGGTATTGAGTGGTCGAAAAGTTAATTTTCTTCCTCTTCGAGATCCGGTGAATTTATTAATTCAAACCAGAGTCCCAGCGCGGCAGCAATCAACCCTCCAAGTGCAAAAACACTCAGATTATTTGGGCTGCGTAAAACAAGAGAACAAAAAGTGATAAAGCACAGCACACTATAAATTGTCAGGCGATCAACTTGAGTCAACATAATAACCTCCTAATCCTTCAGAAGATGAACGTTAATGACCTGTTAAATACGTTACACAGTTCGCATTGATTTGCCAACCCTTATTGATTAATTCTTATCCATAAGTATGATCAGAGGCTCTAAAACAGAATGTATATGTTATGACAGCAATTTTTAAAAACCCGACTCATAACCTGGAAGCGCAAGGGTTGCGTTGTCCAGAGCCCGTGATGATGGTACGCAAGACCGTAAGAAAAATGGCAGAAGGCGACACCTTGCTGGTACTGGCTGATGATCCCTCAACCACCCGGGATATCCCTAGTTTTTGTCGCTTTATGGATCACACCCTGATAGCGGCAGACACAGATAATATCCCTTATCGTTTTCTGATCCGTAAAGGGACGGGAAATTAAAAGGGCAGCTCACCGAGCTGCCCTTTTGCTATCTAACTTTTCCCATGCAATAACCGCTCGGTATCCCTTCTCTACCCGCAACTATCACGAACCTCTTTACGCGCCTGTTCTAACTCGTGGCGTAACTCGCGAATTTCTTTTTTCATCGGAATAACGTAACGTAATCGCACCCAGGCATCGACGGATAAATAGGTTGTTATAATCGCTCCGACCACCATCGGCAACCACATATCAGTCAACATCATACCCAATATGTTAAGTGCTAAGGCAATATTAAATAACCAGCATTGGCTTTGCGGTGAAATAGCGAGAAATCGGGTCATATCCCCTCCTAGGATTGAATACCGTAACGATCACCACCACAATATCATGGCGATATTAGGTGCACTATGGCAAACATCACAGTTCCGTTGCTCTTCATAATAACGAGATAATCGACGATTGTTTCATGTGAAACACCTCGCTTTATTCCAATATCATAACCCATCATGGGAAAGTATGGTTACAGGCCAAATACCGCAGTAACGGCAAGACCAGCAAACAGTGTCGCCGTTACCTTACGGATCAACCCCAGAGGCATACGTTCTGCAGACAACTTGCCAATCAAGACGACGGGAACATTTGCCAGCAACATCCCGATTGTCGTCCCGAGAACAACAAGCAGTAGCGCATCACTATATTTGGCCCCTAACATTGTTGTGGCAACCTGGGTTTTATCCCCTATCTCGGCAATAAAAAACGCAATAAAACTCGCCACAAATGGACCCCGATTCGATATGCTTTCATCGTCATCTAGCTTATCGGGGATCAGGACCCAACCGGCCATCACGACAAAACTGACCACAAGTACCCATTTTAACACCTCTGGAATCAGGTAATCCGCCACCACAACGCCCAACCAGGCAGCCAACGCATGGTTCGCAATCGTAGCGAGAAAAATGGCTAAGATAATCGGTACAGGTTTACGATAGCGACTAGCTAACAGCAGAGATAACAGTTGGGTTTTATCACCAATTTCAGCTAATGCAACACTAGTAATAGATACAGCTAACACACTCACGACATGCTCTTTGGGGCGAGGATATTTATTAGAACCACAGGTAAACACACACGCCCCACCCCGGTTCATGCAGATTTACCAATGGTCTCGCCAAACTCACCAGTAGGATGAATGTGAGTCATAATCGCCATGAAGATTTTGCTTCAAGTATGTTGACGATTATCTCGATAGATCGAGAGGCTACTCCCCAAAGGAGGCAGGATAATAACGAGTTAGGAATTAATGGTCAAGACTGAGAAGCCAACCGTTGTAAGGAGATATTGCCAGCCAACATTATGGGCCGGCAACATAAAGAGTAAATTAGCCAGCCGTCGGGCTTAATACAATTTCAACGCGACGGTTTTCTGCACGTCCCTGCGTCGTATTGTTAGAGGCGATAGGACGTGCTTCACCCATCCCTTTTGATGCAACCCTATTTGCCGTTACGCCATTGAGGATCAGGTAATTGCTCACTTCACCTGCTCGTACTTGAGACAGGCGCAAGTTGTAAGATTCAGAACCGGTACTATCCGTAAACCCATACACATTGAGCATGGTCTTATCGTATTCTTTTGCCACCAATGCCACATTATGCAACGCATTCATTGCACGAGAGCTTAAGTCTGACTTATCAACTCCAAAGGTAATCTCATTTGGCATGTTCAGTACGATGTTATCGCCGTCACGGGTAACACTGATGCCCGTAGATTCTAACTGCTGACGTAATTTGGTCTCCTGGACATCCATGTAATAACCAATACCACCGCCTAATGCCGCACCGGAGGCTGCTCCAATCAATGCACCTTTACCGCGATCGCTCTTACTGGAAGACGCTACACCAATCGCCGCCCCGGCAACAGCACCGATTAATGCGCCACTGGTTGATTTGGCTGTTTGATCTTCACGGGTGTAAGGGTTAACAGTGGTACAACCCGTTGCAACAACAGATGTTGCCACTGCAAAAATAGCAGATCGCACCCATTTATTAGATGCCACAGAAAAATTCATAGTCATTCTCTTGTCCCTGTTCTCGATTTACAATCGATGTGATTGTTACGAACATTAATACTGTACGGCATATAGCTCCGTTCAGAAACCAGTATTCTAAAGAATGGAACAATTCGACGCATCAGAACAATGTCAATTGTTCACCGTCCTGATGGTAAAGTCCGTTAATACGCCAAAATAATTACGCAAAACCGCTAAAGATGGATAAAAAACGTGCACTGCCCCTACTCGGAAAAAGCCATGCAATGTATACTGGATTGTTATTCAAATTACTTTTAATCCACTAACCTCGCGAAGCTGACAATGCAGAAATACGATATTAAAACCTTTCAGGGCATGATCCTCGCGCTGCAGGATTACTGGGGCCAGCAAGGTTGTACCATTGTACAACCTCTGGACATGGAAGTTGGTGCAGGTACCTCTCACCCGATGACATGTCTGCGAGCTCTGGGGCCGGAACCTATTGCAGCAGCGTATGTTCAACCATCTCGCCGCCCAACCGACGGTCGTTACGGTGAAAACCCTAACCGCCTGCAGCACTACTACCAGTTCCAGGTAATGTTGAAACCATCTCCGGACAACATTCAGGAACTCTACCTAGGCTCACTCGAAGTATTAGGTATTGACACTCAAGTGCACGACATTCGTTTTGTAGAAGACAACTGGGAAAACCCGACCTTGGGTGCCTGGGGTCTTGGCTGGGAAGTTTGGCTTAACGGCATGGAGGTAACACAGTTTACTTACTTCCAGCAGGTTGGTGGTCTTGAGTGTAAACCTGTAACCGGTGAGATCACTTACGGTATTGAACGTCTGGCGATGTACATTCAGAACGTTGACTCAGTCTACGATCTGGTATGGACCGATGGCCCATTAGGTAAGGTCACCTATGGCGATATCTTTCACCAGAATGAAGTCGAGCAATCCACATATAACTTTGAGCATGCAGACGTGGACTTCCTGTTCTCTTTCTTCGACCAGTGCGAAAAAGAGTGCAAGGAACTATTGGAACTTGAAAACCCACTTTCACTTCCAGCCTACGAGCGTATTCTAAAAGCAGGTCACGCGTTCAACCTTCTTGATGCACGTAAAGCGATCTCGGTTACCGAGCGTCAGCGTTACATCCTGCGTATCCGCAACCTGACAAAACAAGTTGCTGAAGCTTACTACGCATCTCGCGAAGCCCTTGGCTTCCCTATGTGTAAAAAAGAGAAGTAAGGACGTAGCATGACTGAAAATAATTTCCTTATCGAATTAGGTACTGAAGAACTGCCTCCCAAAGCCCTGCGTACCCTTGCCGAAGCATTTGCAGCAAACTTTGAGGCTGAACTGAAAGCCGCTGATCTTGCCCATCAAGGCGTGAAATGGTTTGCCGCCCCTCGCCGTTTAGCGCTAAAAGTCACCGCACTGGCAGCCGGCCAGGCGGACAAGGTCGTTGAAAAACGAGGTCCGGCTATTGCTGCAGCCTTTGATGCAGAAGGCAATCCGACTAAAGCAGCTCAGGGCTGGGCTCGCGGTAATGGTATTTCCGTCGACCAGGCTGAGCGTCTGAAAACAGACAAAGGTGAATGGCTACTGTACAAGCAGGAAGTCAAAGGTAAGCCGACACAAGAGCTGCTTTCAGACCTCGCTGCCGCGGCACTTGCTAAACTCCCGATCCCTAAACCAATGCGTTGGGGTGACAAAGAAACACAATTTATCCGCCCGGTTAAAACCCTAACGATGTTGTTAGGTGGCGAACTGATCGCCGGGAACATTCTTGGTGTTGATTCAGCGCGTACTATTCGTGGTCACCGCTTTATGGGTGAGCCTGAGTTCACTATTGATAATGCAGATCAATATCCGGCGCTTCTTGAAGAGCGCGGCAAAGTCATCGCTGATTACGATAGGCGTAAAGCAATCATCCTCGAAGGTGCGAAGAAAGCAGCTCTTGAAGTCGGTGGTATTGCCGATCTGGAAGATGAGTTGGTTGAAGAAGTCACCTCTCTGGTTGAATGGCCTGTTGTCTTAACAGCTTCATTTGAAGAAGACTTCTTAAACGTGCCTTCAGAAGCGTTGGTTTACACCATGAAAGGGGATCAGAAATACTTCCCGGTATACGATGCTGAAGGCAACCTTATACCTAAGTTTATTTTCGTCTCTAACATCGTGTCGAAAGATCCTCGTCAAATCATCGAAGGTAACGAGAAAGTCGTTCGCCCTCGCCTTGCTGATGCTGAGTTCTTCTTCAAGACAGATCGCAAGCGTGCGCTGGTTGAACGGCTTCCTGAGTTGGAAACCGTTCTGTTCCAGAAGCAACTGGGTACCCTGCGTGATAAAACTGACCGTATCACGGCTATGTCAGGATTTATCGCTC
Source organism: Photobacterium sp. (assembly GCF_057456235.1). NCBI lineage: Bacteria > Pseudomonadati > Pseudomonadota > Gammaproteobacteria > Vibrionales > Vibrionaceae > Photobacterium > Photobacterium sp. Next base: position 14,206 of record NZ_JBVCPH010000020.1, read on the forward strand.
ATCTGATCGGTGCAAATGCAGAGCACGCCGAGCGTGCCGGCCTGTTATCTAAATGCGACCTGATGACTTCAATGGTATTTGAGTTTACAGATACTCAAGGTGTCATGGGCATGCACTATGCTCGCCTTGATGGTGAGCACGAAGACGTTGCGGTGGCGCTGAACGAGCAGTACATGCCTCGTTTCGCGGGGGATGACCTACCGAAATCAGACGTGGCCGCTACGGTCGCACTCGCGGATAAGATTGACACGCTAGTAGGGATCTTCGGTATCGGCCTGCACCCTAAAGGTGCAAACGACCCATTTGCACTGCGTCGAGCAGCGCTGGGGGCGCTTCGGATCATTGTTGAGAAAGGCTACAAACTGGATTTAGTTGACCTGATCACTAAAGCCAAAGCCCTATTCGGAGACAAGCTAACAAACCACAACGTTGAAGCTGATGTTATCGACTTCATGCTGGGCCGCTTCCGCGCGTGGTATCAAGACGAAGGCCATAGCGTTGATGTAATTCAGTCCGTACTGGCTCGTCGACCAACTCAACCTGCTGATTTTGATCAGCGTGTAAAAGCGGTGACTCACTTCCGTTCTTTGGATGCAGCAGAATCATTAGCGGCTGCGAATAAGCGTGTCGGTAACATCTTGGCAAAATTCGATGGTGAATTACCTGCATCTATCGATAGCACACTGCTTATCGAAGATGCCGAAAAGGCACTAGCTGAAAAAGTGGAAGCAGTCATCGCAACCCTCGCACCAATCTTTGCCGAAGGTGATTATCAGCATGCACTCTCGGAGCTGGCAACCCTACGGGAATCGGTAGATGCCTTCTTCGATAATGTCATGGTTATGGCAGATGACGAGAAACTCAAAGTTAACCGTCTGACAATGCTAAACCAGCTTCGCAATGAGTTCCTGAAAGTCGCTGACATTTCACTCCTGCAGAAATAAACACTGATGACAAACCCGAACCCCATACTCCGGTGTGGGGTTTTTTTTCGGTTACATTTTCGCACACATGCCACTGCTCACTATACTTATATGGTTCCACGTGAAACACCACCACCTCGTCATCTCAGACTAGAGTTGCAATCGACTACACTCAAAATGTCGCCTTCTCACCTAGACTCTTTTACTGTTTCACGTGAAACAACCAGCAAAAATCATGCTGGGTTCTTATCCTTTCCCTCTGCAGTACAATCATGTATGTTGACAACTGAAGGCAATCTATACAGCTATTTAACAAGTTTATGATAAGAACAAGATACTGAGGTCGGAAGTACACATGGAGTTTTCTACATTCGGAGACAAGTTCGCTCGTTATTCAGGCATTACCCAGCTAATGGATGATCTCAATGACGGCTTAAGAAATCCTGACGCTATCATGCTTGGTGGTGGCAATCCTGCCCAGATACCTGCCATGGTGGAATATTTTAATGGTATTGCCAAAGAAATGCTCGACACCGGTGAGCTTACCGCGGCAATGACTAATTACGATGGGCCACAAGGGAAAAATACTTTTCTGAATGCCCTCGCCGATTTGCTCAGAGAAACATATGATTGGGATATCACCGCAAAAAATATTGCGCTGACGAATGGCAGCCAAAGTGCTTTCTTTAACTTATTCAATCTGCTTGCCGGTGATTTTCCAGACGGCAGCCGGAAGAAGATCTTATTGCCTCTAGCCCCGGAGTATATTGGCTATGGCGACTCTGGCCTGAGTGATGACATGTTTATCTCTTACCGCCCGGAGATCGCCTTACTCAGCAATGGCCTGTTCAAGTACCACATCAATTTTAACGAACTCATCATTGATAACAGCATCGGGGCGATTTGTGCTTCTCGGCCAACCAACCCGACCGGTAATGTACTTACCGACGAAGAGATCCATCATTTGGATGAACTGGCCCGGCTGCATAATATTCCGCTGATCATTGATAATGCTTATGGCATACCGTTCCCAGATATTATCTTTGCCGATGTCACCCCTTTCTGGAATGACAACACCATTCTTTGTATGAGTTTATCTAAGCTCGGTTTACCCGGTGTTCGCTGCGGCATTGTCATTGCGAGTGAAGAGATCACCACAGCGATTACAAACATGAACGGCGTGCTCAGCCTGGCCCCGGGTGGGGTTGGTCCTGCAATCATCAATAAGATGATTGAAAAGCAAGACTTATTGGCACTCAGCGCACAGGTAATCAAACCTTTTTACCAACGTAAATCACAGCATGCGGTCGAGTTATTACAAACCGCCATTATTGATGAGCGCTTTCGTATTCATAAGCCGGAAGGAGCCATGTTTCTATGGTTATGGTTTAAGGAATTGCCCATCACGACAATGGATCTCTATCGCCGGCTTAAAGCCCGCGGCGTGCTAATTGTTCCGGGAGAGTATTTCTTTATTGGATTAGACGCTGATTGGCAACATGGCCATGAATGCCTGAGGATGAACTATGTCCAGAATGATGATGACATGAAAAAAGGCATTGCGATCATTGCTGAAGAAGTCGCGAAAGCCTACGCTGAAGCTTAATTTTTGTGGCAGGCGGTATGACAACACCGCCTGTTCACGATAATGACCACTGCCTGATTGTATTTTAACCGGTCTGAAGGCTAATACTGGCAGTCAGCGTTCCACGTGAAACAACTGATCTTGCTCCCCGCTTGTCATACTCAGCATCAAACTAGCCGATAAAGTAAGACAGAATAGTCATCAGTACGGTAACGATCAGAAAGGCCTGCATAAGCTGACCTTCCACGACTCTACAACGAAATAACTCACACTGAACGGCTATTCGCCTTCGATCAGGTTTCCGCCATTAATAGCAATTTTTCTTGGCTTCTGCTCTTCAGGAATTTCTCGTTCGAGATCAATGTGAAGTAAACCATTCACCATCTGAGCACCGATTACTTTTACGTAATCCGCTAATTGAAATTTACGCTCAAAATCGCGTTCAGCAATACCTTGGTAGAGATAATGGCGCTCTTCTTTGCTCTCAGTTTCGCGAACACCACGCACAATCAGCTTATTTTGCTGCTGGGTAATATCTAACTGTTCATCAGCAAACCCGGCAACTGCCATCGTAATACGGTAGTGATTCTCATCTTGCTGCTCAATGTTATATGGTGGGTAACCGGTATTCGCATTACTGACATTTTGTTCCATTTGATTGAACAGACGATCAAAACCAATTGCAGAACGGTAAAGAGGAGTGAAATCTAGGTTGCGCATAATAGCTATCCTTCTAATGAAGCAATAAAAAACAATACGGTTATGTAATGAAGTGGTTTTCCGCTATTGGACAAACCTGTCGCTTGACCCTGAATCAGGCGTCTTGCTCTTCATAACTAGATATAGGGATGGTCTTCATCTTTTCCAAGCGTAAATACAAAAAATTTATTTCTGTTGCAGGTATTCATCCCAATAAAAACGCCGCTAAACAGCGGCGTTTTAATCACAACCCAACTCAAAGTAATAATCTATACGTCTAGATTCGCCACTTTCAGTGCATTCTGTTCAATAAAGTTACGGCGAGGTTCAACGTGATCGCCCATCAAAGTCGTGAACAGTTCATCAGCAGCCACGGCATCATGAATCGTAACTTGCAGCATGCGGCGAGATTCCGGATCCATTGTCGTTTCCCAAAGCTGCTCAGGGTTCATCTCACCCAGACCTTTATAGCGCTGAAGTGACAGACCACGGCGCGATTCTTTAATCAACCAATCCAAGCCTTCTTTGAAGCTCGTGATCGGTTGTTTACGCTCACCGCGTTGAACATAAGCACTTTCTTCAAGCAGCCCATGCAGCGCTTCAGAAAGATCCGCAAGTCTACCGTACTCTTTCGAGTTCAATAAGTCATAGCTCAACGCATAGTCATATTCCACCCCATGGGTACGAACAATCACTTTCGGTAAGAAGACATTATTCTCTTCATCGCGAATAATGGCGAAGCTAAACTGGCTTTCACCCGATTGCTTGTCATTCAATGCCGCCACTAACGGCTTCGACCATGCTTCAACCGCCGCTTCATCTGCCAACATATCGACAGCAAGACGCGGTTGATAAACAAACTCATTCAGCATCATAATTGGATAGCGGCGGCTCATACGCTCAACCAGCTTCATTCCTGCATTGTATTGTTTGACTAATTCTTCCAAGGCAAGTCCAGCAAGAGCGGGAGCGCTTTCGGTGGTATACAGAGAAGCATTATCCAAAGCAAGAGAAACCTGATACTGGTTCATATCATCATCATCTTTGATGTACTGCTCTTGCTTACCCTTCTTCACTTTGAAAAGCGGTGGCTGGGCAATAAAGATATGACCACGTTCGATCAACTCCGGCATCTGACGATAGAAGAAGGTCAACAGTAGCGTACGGATGTGCGAACCATCGACATCGGCATCGGTCATAATAATGATGCTGTGGTAACGGAGCTTGTCCGGATTATATTCGTCACGGCCAATACCACAGCCCATGGCGGTGATTAAGGTTGCGACTTCTTGCGATGAAAGCATCTTGTCGAAACGTGCTTTCTCTACGTTAAGGATTTTACCTTTCAGCGGCAAAATAGCCTGGTTTTTACGATTTCGCCCCTGCTTGGCTGAACCGCCAGCAGAGTCCCCTTCCACTATGTATAGTTCAGAAAGAGCCGGATCTTTTTCCTGGCAATCGGCAAGTTTGCCTGGTAGGCCAGCGAGATCTAGCGCGCCTTTACGGCGGGTCATTTCACGCGCTTTACGCGCAGCTTCACGTGCACGTGATGCATCGATAATTTTTGAACAAACGATTTTGGCATCTGCCGGATTTTCAAGTAAGAACTCGCTGAGTTTCTCACCCATGGCAGATTCAACCGCTGGTTTCACTTCGCTCGAAACCAGCTTATCTTTAGTCTGGCTTGAGAATTTTGGATCCGGTACTTTTACCGATACAACCGCGGTCAGACCTTCTCGCGCATCATCTCCCGAAGTTGCGGTTTTCGCCTTCTTCGAATAACCTTCTTTATCCATAAAGGTATTCAAAGTTCGCGTCAGTGCGCCACGAAAACCGGCTAAGTGACTACCACCGTCACGCTGTGGAATATTGTTGGTAAAACAGTAAATGTTTTCCTGGAAGCCATCGTTCCACTGCATTGCCACTTCAACCGAAATCCCGTCTTCACGTTGGAAATCGAAGTGGAATACTTTTGGATGAATCGGCGTCTTGTTGCGGTTCAGGTGTTCAACGAACGCTCTGATACCACCTTCATACATGAAATGGTCTTGTTTACCTTCCTCACGCTCATCAATCAATTTGATGGATACGCCAGAGTTCAGGAACGATAATTCGCGTAGACGCTTGGCTAAAATCTCATACTGAAAGACGACGTTGGTAAACGTCTCTTCGCTTGGCCAGAAACGAATTCGTGTACCTGTCTTTTCCGTTTCACCAATAACAGCAAGAGGCGCATCAGGCACACCGTGATGATAAATTTGATGGTATGTGAAACCGTTACGATGAACTGTCAGATCGACTTTTTCAGACAGGGCATTAACAACCGAGACCCCGACCCCGTGAAGACCACCCGAGACTTTGTATGAGTTATCATCAAACTTACCGCCGGCGTGCAATACCGTCATGATAACTTCAACGGCAGATACACCTTCTTCTTCATGAATGTCGGTAGGAATACCACGGCCATCATCGCTCACAGAAACAGAATTATCTTCATGAATCGTGATAATAATGTCTTCACAGTGACCAGCAAGAGCTTCATCGATAGAGTTATCGACGACCTCAAACACCATGTGGTGCAAGCCAGTACCGTCATCTGTATCGCCAATATACATCCCTGGGCGCTTACGTACAGCATCAAGGCCTTTAAGCACCTTGATGCTTGATGAATCGTAATTGTTGGACATTGAGTTACTCTCGCTTTAATTATCCTGCGGTTATTTTACCGTGTTCCACATGAAACATCTTGCCATTTTCATCATGCATTTCCGCGATTTGTTCATCACTGATCGCACTGATGAAAACCTGGGCGTTGGTTTCTTTTAACCTTTGCGCTAACAGCGCACGCCGATGGCTATCCAGCTCGGAAGCAAAATCATCAATAAGGTACATACACTGTTTGCCGGTCGCTTCTGTTAGATGGCCACCCTGCGCCAGACGCAGCGCGCACACCATAAGTTTCAGCTGCCCTCGGGACAGCACATCTTCCACAGGCGTACCAGCAACCTTCATCCGCAAATCAGCTTTATGAGGACCGCTTGCGGTATAGCCGAGCTGACAATCACGTTCAAAATTACGCTTTAACAGCTCAGCATAGGGTGTTTCTTTTTCCCAGCCACGATAATAAGTCAGCTGGATATCATATTCGGGCAAAAAGCCCTGGCATATTTCAGCCGCTTTTTGTTTTACCGCGTCTAAATAGCGGTAACGCCATATGCTTATCTCTTCGGCCAGCGTTGCCAGTTCCTGATCCCAGTAACTGATTTCACGATAACTACGGGCCGTTTTTAGCAGCGCATTGCGCTGCTTAGTCAACCGTTTTATCCGGCTCCAGGCATTATAAAACTGAGGCTCAATATGAAAAACCCCCCAGTCAATAAATGCACGGCGATATTTCGGTCCGCCGATCAGCAATTCAAACCCTTCAGGGGTGATCAGTTGCAGTGGTAAAACCTGTGCGAGTTGTGCCAGTTTCTGACCGCTTTCACCGGCAACTTTCACTTCCGTGGTACCGTCTCGCTTTTTATTAATGCCAAGTGGAAGCTCTAAATCATTATCGCTCTGAACCCGGCCATGGATAAACAATTCATGTTGTTCATGACGGATCACACGGCTTGTGAGGTGGCTGCGAAACGAACGCCCGTGGCCCAGGTAATGAATCGCTTCCAATACACTGGTTTTTCCGCTGCCATTCGCCCCAACCAGAAAATTAAAGCTCGCCGACAAGGTTAAGTCACACGCTTCAATATTTCGAAAATCTTTGACGACTAAACGGGTAAGTGACATGCCTTATAATCTGATTGGCATTACAACATACATGGCTTCATCGTGAGCACAGTCTTCAACCAGGGCACTGGCATTCGCATCCGTTAACGAGAGACGAACCTGCTCACACTTCAACGTATTAAGCACATCAAGTACATAACTGACATTAAAGCCAATCTCCAAATCATCCCCCTGATAATTTACATCAACAAACTCTTCCGCTTCTTCCTGTTCGGGATTATTGGCGGTAATACGCATTTCACCGTTAGAGATATTAACCCGCACACCGCGGAATTTCTCATTCGACAAAATAGCCGCACGGGAAAAGGCTTTACGCAGTTCATCGCAGCTTGCTTCAACAAATTTATTACTGTTCTGCGGCAATACCCGGCGATAATCAGGAAAACGACCATCGACCAGTTTAGAAGTGAAGACAAAATTATTCACGGTAGCACGAATGTTCGAGTTGCCAACCTGAATATCAACCATCGCGTCGGCATTATCTAATAAGCGAACCAGCTCCAGCACCCCTTTGCGCGGTACGATAATTTGCTTAGAGCTCAGCTCTTGCGCCAAATCGATGGCACAGACCGCCATACGGTGGCCATCGGTAGCCACTGAGCGTAAGCGGGTCCCTTCCGTTTCAAATAGCATACCGTTCAGGTAGTAACGTACATCCTGATGCGCCATTGAAAACTGCGTGCTGTCAATCAGCTGACGCATACGGCCTTGAGGCAAGGTAAATTCGACCTCGCTTTGCCAATCGTCAATATTTGGAAAATCTGCCGCCGGTAACGTCGATAGCGAATAACGGCTACGACCAGAGCGGATAAGGACGCGATCTCCTTCCAACGACACCGCAATGTTGGCGCCGTCAGGCAGGCCACGACAGATATCAAGAAATTTACGCGACGGGACTGTCACCGCCCCCGGCTCGAAGTCAGCTTCAAGAGCCAGCTTCGCAATCAGCTCCACTTCCAGATCGGTTCCCGTCATCGACAGGCAACCGGATTCGACCTGAAGCAAAATATTTCCCAGGATCGGCAGAGAAGGCCGACCGCCCAGTGCACCAGACACCTGCTGCAGGGGTTTTAATAGATGTTCGCGTTCAACGGTAAATTTCATATCAAGACGACAATGTTCTTATTAGGTTTGAATAATCTTCTTTTATATCGTGGCTTTCTTCACGCAACTGTACGATTTTACGACAGGCATGTAAGACCGTGGTATGGTCTCGACCACCAAAAGCATCACCGATTTCCGGAAGACTGTGGTTGGTTAGTTCTTTTGCCAGGGCCATCGCCATCTGACGCGGGCGCGCCACAGAACGGGAACGACGCTTCGACAGCATATCAGCCATCTTTATTTTATAGTATTCGGCAACGGTCTTCTGAATATTATCAATCGTTACCAGTTTTTCCTGCAGTGCTAACAAATCACGCAATGCCTCTCGCACGAAATCGATCGTAATAGCCCGACCGGTAAAGTTCGCATTGGCGATAACGCGATTTAATGCCCCTTCAAGCTCGCGGACATTAGAGCGCAGACGCTTGGCAATAAAGAATGCCACTTCATCAGGCAGGCGGATATTATGATCTTCCGCCTTCTTCATCAGAATCGCGACTCGGGTTTCAAGCTCCGGCGGTTCAATCGCGACGGTTAGCCCCCAACCGAAACGTGATTTCAAGCGATCTTCGACCCCGTTGATCTCGCGCGGGTAGCGGTCAGACGTCAGAATGATCTGCTGATTGCCTTCAAGCAGCGCATTAAAGGTATGGAAAAACTCTTCTTGCGAACGCTCTTTATTGGCAAAGAACTGGATGTCATCAATGAGCAACGCATCAACACTGCGGTAATAACGCTTAAATTCTTCAATGGCATTGTTTTGCAGCGCTTTAACCATATCTTGCACAAAGCGTTCAGAGTGCATATAAACCACGCGAGCATTCGGCTTGCGATCGGCAATCGCATTACCAACGGCATGCAGTAAATGCGTTTTGCCCAAACCGGTGCCGCCATAGAGGAATAAAGGGTTATAGGCTGCGCCCGGGTTACCGGAAACCTGTCGACAAGCAGCCAGACCCAGCTGATTCGATTTACCCTCGACAAAATTATTAAAATTATGTTTTGGATTAACATTCGAACGGTAACCCGACTTCGATTCCGGCTGTACCGGTGAAGGGGCTGGCTCCCATGAACGAGAAGGCGGCTCATCATACACTGTCGGTGCTGGTGATACTGCAACAGGGGCAGCAACAGGCTGAGGCGGTGGCGCGACAACCCGACGACTGCCTACCTCAAACCGCAAAATCGGCATATCATTGCCACAAAACTCATTGAGCAGACGGTTGATATTATTGAGGTACTTATCCCGTACCCAGTCAAGCACAAAACGGTTAGGCGCAAACAGAGTCAACGAATTATCGTGCAACTCTGCCTGTAGGGGTCGAATCCACATGCTGAATTCTGTTGCAGGGAGTTCTTCCTGAAGGCGTTGAAGGCACTGCAACCAAAGCGAAGATGACAAATTCGACTCCACACTGAATAACAAAAGACAAAAGAGGGCTAATTTTATACCCGCTGGCTCAGGATCACCAGCAAAGAGATCGTAGATCCAGTGAATAAGATCAGACTTATTCACAATGATCGCACAAGCAACCCCGAGATCAGCACAATTTTACCCGCCCTTACCCACAATTCTGTTAACAATCGCTCGGATCCCTCCTTTGTAGCCAGAAAATTATTCGAAACGACCGCCCCCCTATCCATAACGGCTTCATTCACAATGGTACCGTTAATGAACTGATAGATGTGATCTATATTAAACAACCAAAACGGAGAAAAAATGGCATGAAGGAGCAGGAAGGCGAACACTGATAAAACTATTAGTTATGTCAAATAACTCCAAGTTATTTAAAAAAAACATATATAACCAAGTACGATTACGCTAATAGAGAATCATCACAGTCAGCCACGGAGTAGACCGAATGAAAAGCTGGATAAAAATAACATTCACCGTTATAGCATTAACGATAGCAGCCAGCCAAACGGCCATGGCAGCGACAGACGTGAAAGTCGGGATGTCCGGGCGCTATTTTCCTTTCACCTTTGTAGAAAAAGATAAGCTGCAAGGTTTTGAAGTCGATCTGTGGAATGAAATCAGCAAACGTAACGACTATAACGTTGAATTTGTAACAGCCAGCTTCTCTGGTTTGTTTGGACTACTAGAAACCGGTCGTATCGATACTATTTCAAACCAAATTACAATCACCCCTGAGCGTCAGGCTAAATACTTATTTGCACAGCCTTATGTTATTGACGGTGCCCAGCTGGTGGTACGCAAAGATAATACCGACATCAGCAGCATTGCCGATCTGGCAGGCAAAACGGTCGGCGTGAACTTAGGTTCAAACTATGAACAGTTGCTGCGTGAGCTGGATAAAGACGGAACAATCAACATCAAAACCTACGACACGGGTATTGAGCATGATGTTGCGCTGGGACGTACCGATGCCTTTGTCATGGATCGCCTCTCTTCAGTCGAATTGATCAAAAAAGCAAACCTACCACTTCAACTTGCCGGTACGCCGTTTGAGACGATCGAAAACGCCTGGCCTTTTGTCAAAGGTGAAAAAGGTGAAACACTCCGTAACGAAGTGAACAACGCTCTGACCGCAATGCGGGAAGACGGAACGTTGACAGAGATATCAATCAAATGGTTTGATGCGGATATCACCAAGTAACGGATATACTCTAAGTAAATGCTCACACGTTAGTAAGCATTTACCAATATTGACAAAGACTCACCACTTGGTGAGTTTTTGTGTCTCTGCAACGATAACAAACGGAATAAGCATCCATTATGGGTTTCGATTTTAACTATATGCTATCCCTGGTGCCGATCTTACTGAAATATCTAGGTACCACGCTCGCCATGGCGGCATGGGGATTAGTCTTTGCACTGGTAATCGCCGTCGGCCTGGCTCTGATCCGGGTTTATAAAGTCCCGGTACTCGATCAGCTCAGTCAGCTTTACATCAGTTTCTTTCGCGGAACCCCCTTGCTGGTTCAGCTTTTTTTGCTGTATTACGGCCTGCCACAGGTCTTTCCGGTCTTTGTTGGCCTTGATGCCTTCAGTGCTGCGGTGATCGGCCTGAGCCTCCATTTTGCCGCATATAAAGCAGAAAGTATTCGCGCAGCCATTACTGGTGTCGATCGCAGTCAAATGGAAGCCAGCCTATCGATAGGCATGACGGAAATGCAGACGATGCGACGGATAATTTTGCCTCAGGCAACCCGGATCGCCTTACCGTCACTGATGAACTATTTCATCGACATGATTAAATCGACCTCGCTGGCTTTCACCCTGGGCGTAACCGAAATTATGGCCAGGGCACAAATGGAAGCCTCTTCCAGCTTTAAATTCTTTGAGGCTTTCCTGGCTGTTGCCCTGATTTACTGGGTAATGGTCGTGATATTGACTCGGGTACAGTACTGGGCAGAAGCCAAACTCAACAAGGCATATGTGCGATGATCAAAATAAGCAACCTCACCAAACGCTTTGGTGAAACCACCATTTTTTCCAATCTGAATTTAGAGATTAATAAAGGTGAGATTGTAGTGGTGATCGGCCCGTCAGGCACCGGAAAGTCCACTTTGCTTCGCTGTATTAATTTCCTTGAAACCGCCGAATTAGGTCACATCAAGATCGATGATGTCGCCGTCAATAGCCCGCAGGCAACAAAAGCGGACATTTTAGCACTGCGCCGTAAAACCGGCTTTGTATTCCAGAATTACGCGCTGTTTGCCCATTTAACCGCCAGGCAAAATATCGCAGAAGGGCTAATCACGGTTAAAGGCTGGAAAAAAGAGGAGGCTTATGCGCGATCCCAGCAAATTCTCGACGACATCGGCTTAGGCGACAGAGGCGATGCCTACCCGTCGGCCCTCTCGGGCGGTCAACAGCAGCGGATCGGTATTGGCCGGGCTATGGCCTTAGAAGCCGAACTGTTGTTATTTGATGAACCGACATCGGCTTTAGACCCGGAATGGGTCGGAGAAGTATTGACTCTGATGCAGAAGCTCGCAACCCGTCATCAGACCATGCTGGTGGTCACTCATGAGATGCAATTTGCCCGCGAAGTCGCCGATCGGGTGATCTTTATGGCCGATGGCGAGTTTGTCGAGCAGGGTAAACCGGAGCAGATCTTCACCCAGCCACACGATCCTCGATTAAAAAAATTCCTGAATCAAGTCGGGATCAGCGAAGGATCCTTGCGCTCTGGCTCACAAAAAGTATAATTCACCGCCCATGTCACGATATGGGCATAATTATTGACTCTTTAACGGTCAGTGATTACAATTCCGCCTCTTTGTTTGAGGTAGAGGGTGTTTTACATCCGACACTAAGTAACAAACTTAAAAACTGATCAGTTAATTTAAGGTAAAACCATGAAACGCACTTTTCAACCTTCAGTTCTAAAGCGCAAGCGTAACCACGGCTTCCGTGCACGCATGGCAACTAAGAACGGTCGCGCAACAATCAATGCACGTCGTGCAAAAGGCCGTAAGCGTCTTTCTAAGTAATCTCTGATTATTTTGAATAAGCTAGCCTTCTCTCGGGAGTTACGTTTGTTAACTCCCGAACATTATAAAAACGTCTTCCAGCAAGCTCACCGTGCTGGCTCTCCTCATTTAACTATTCTTGCTCGTCCAAACGATCTCAATCACCCTCGTCTCGGTCTGGCTGTTCCCAAGAAACAGATCAAAACTGCTGTCGGCAGAAACCAATTCAAACGCATCGTGCGCGAAAGTTTCCGTCTTAGGCAACATGATCTGCCAGCCAAAGATTTTGTGGTGATAGCCAAGAAAAGTGCCAGTGAGCTGAGCAACGAAGAGCTATTTAAGTTGTTAGATAAATTATGGCATCGCCTGTCTCGCCCTTCGCGTGGCTAGTCATACGACTGGTCCGCCTTTACCAACTGACAATAAGTCCACTCATTGGACCACGCTGTCGATTTACCCCTACATGTTCTCAGTACGCAATTGAAGCAATAAAAGCGCATGGAGCGATAAAAGGTGGTTGGTTCGCGGCGAAACGTCTATTAAGATGTCATCCTTTAAACAACGGTGGTTACGACCCCGTTCCGCCAACCAAGCATAACGACAGAGATCATTAACGATGGATTCCCAACGCAATATTCTGTTAATTGCCCTACTGTTTGTCTCATTCCTGCTGTTCCAGCAGTGGAATATGGACAATAGCCCGCAGCCACAAGGCCAGGGTGTAGAGCAACAAGTTAACAATAGTGGTGATGTCCCTTCACACTCAGGTGATGGCCAGCCAATTCCGGAGCAAAACAGCTCCAACGACCTAATCACTATCAATACAGATGTACTGGCTCTTACTGTCGATACGCTTGGTGGTGATGTCATCGAAGCAAAACTACTGGCTTACGCTGACGAACTTGATTCCGACCAGCCTTTCGTACTGCTGCAAAACGAGCCGGGTCACAGCTATATTGCCCAATCAGGCCTGATCGGGGCCAATGGTATTGATACCACAGCGGGTCGTGCTCAGCTGGCGGTCGAGGCAAAAGAATTCAATCTGGCTGATGGCCAGGACGAACTTCGTGTACCAATGACCTATGTTAAAAATGGCATTACCTACACCAAGACATTCGTGCTAACGCGTAACAACTACGCTGTCGACGTTGAATACACCATCAATAACCAGTCAGATGCCACAGCAAGTGTCCAGATGTACGCTCAGCTGAAGCAAAACCTGATGGATGACGGTGGCAGCCTGACCATGCCGACCTACCGCGGTGGCGCCTATTCAACAGACGATACCAACTACAAAAAATACAGCTTCGATGACATGCAGGATAAAAACCTGAACATGACAACGGCGAATGGCTGGGCAGCCATGCTGCAACACTACTTTGTATCGGCGTGGATCCCACGTTCAGAAGAAGCATCGAACCTGTTCACCCGCACCAGCAATGGCCAGGGCTATATCGGTGTCCGTCTGCCAACAACGACGATTGCTGCCGGTAGTGAGCAAACCCTGAAATCCACACTCTGGGTTGGTCCGAAACTGCAAAAAGAAATGGAAGCAACGGCGGCTAATCTTAACCTGACCGTGGATTATGGCTGGTTATGGTTTATCGCAAGCCCGCTCCATAAACTGTTGTCCTTCATTCAGGGTATTGTCGGTAACTGGGGTATCGCGATCATGACCCTTACGTTTATCGTTCGTGGTGCGATGTACCCGCTGACCAAAGCACAGTACACCTCAATGGCAAAAATGCGCATGCTTCAGCCTAAGCTGGCAGCAATGCGTGAGCGTTTAGGCGACGACCGCCAGCGTATGAGCCAGGAGATGATGGAGCTGTACAAGAAAGAGAAAGTCAACCCTCTGGGTGGCTGTCTGCCGATTGTTCTGCAGATGCCTATTTTCATCGCCTTGTACTGGTCACTAATGGAATCGGTTGAACTGCGTCATTCACCGTTCTTCGGTTGGATCCATGATCTATCAGCACAAGACCCGTACTATATCTTGCCGATCCTGATGGGTGCGTCGATGTTCATGATCCAGAAGATGAGCCCGTCGACAGTCACCGATCCAATGCAACAGAAGATCATGACGTTCATGCCTGTCATGTTTACGTTCTTCTTCCTGTTCTTCCCGTCAGGTCTGGTTCTTTACTGGCTGGTATCGAACGTGGTTACCCTGATCCAGCAAACGCTGATTTATCGTTCACTGGAAAAGAAAGGTCTGCACAGTAAGTCATAGTTAGCCCTGTGACTCCACTCTGTGACCCAAAGGCGGCCTTCTGGCCGCCTTTTTAATGCCCGTGATAGTCAAAAATTGCTATTGCACCGCTTTTCCTTCTACGCTCTATAGACATTATCTCACGCCCCCCTATTCACTCCGATGGCAGCCTTGACTAAAATCTCGCTGAACTCTGCATATTGGGCTGGTTTGGGTATACAATTGCAGCGAATTTTTAAAGCTAAGCCAAAGTTATGATCGAACAGACTGATACCATTGTTGCTCAAGCCACACCGCCAGGCCGTGGTGGTGTAGGCATTATTCGCGTCTCGGGCCCGAAAGCGAGAGACGTCGCACTCGCGGTGGCCGGCCGTGAACTCAAAACCCGTTATGCAGAATACCTCCCTTTTAAAAATGAAGACGGCAGCGCACTGGATCAGGGCATTGCTTTATTCTTTCAAGGGCCAAACTCCTTTACCGGTGAAGATGTTCTGGAACTGCAAGGACATGGTGGACCGGTACTGATGGATATGATGATCCGTCGTATCCTCAAGCTGGACGGTATTCGTCCGGCTCGGCCGGGAGAATTCTCTGAGCGGGCATTCATGAACGATAAGCTTGACCTCGCTCAAGCAGAGGCGATTGCCGATCTGATTGATGCCAGTTCAGAGGAGGCGGCCAAAAGCGCCTTTAAATCGCTTCAGGGCGCGTTCTCGAGCAGAGTCAACGAGCTGGTGGAAGCACTGATCCACCTGCGTATTTTCGTTGAAGCCGCGATTGATTTTCCCGAAGAAGAAATAGACTTCTTATCAGACGGTAAGGTCAGTAATGACTTGAATGGCATTATGGCCACTCTGGAAGCCGTACGCCGCGAAGCTAATCAGGGGTCAATCATTCGAGAAGGAATGAAAGTCGTCATCGCCGGCCGCCCGAATGCCGGTAAATCCAGCCTGCTGAATGCGCTGTCAGGCAAAGAATCCGCCATTGTGACCGATATCGCCGGCACCACCCGCGACGTGCTGCGCGAACATATTCATATCGATGGTATGCCACTCCACATCATTGATACCGCGGGTCTGCGTGAAGCGTCGGATGAAGTGGAACGGATCGGGATTGAACGGGCCTGGGAAGAGATCCAGCAAGCGGACCGGGTCCTGTTTATGGTTGACGGTACCACCACTGATGCAACCGATCCTAAAGAAATCTGGCCTGACTTTATTGAACGCCTGCCAGACAGCATGGGACTAACCGTGATCCGCAATAAAGTGGAACTTACCGGTGAAAACGCTGGAATTTGCCATGTCAATAATCCCACCCTGGTTCGCCTGTCAGCCCTTACCGGAGAGGGGATCGATGAGTTGCGCGAACACTTGAAAGAGTGCATGGGCTTCGCAGGCACCACTGAAGGTGGCTTTATGGCCCGTCGCCGTCACCTTGAAGCGCTGGAACAGGCCGCTCAGCACCTTGAGATAGGTAAAAACCAGCTGGAAGGCTTTATGGCCGGTGAGATCCTGGCCGAAGAACTTCGCCTGGCTCAGCAACACTTAAGTGAGATCACCGGTGAATTTTCATCGGATGATCTTCTTGGCAGGATCTTTACTTCGTTCTGTATCGGCAAATAAAACGATCCGAATGCGATCGCACCCACAGGGCATTTCTTGTCCTGTGGATTATTCCCATCCTCCTTTTTATTCTCTGTGCCCCCTATATTTAGTTACTTTTATCTCCGTCATGAAGCAGTACAATCAAGGTCATTATTTCTGATACAGAGGACAGTATGAGCAACATTACCTTAATCACAGGCAGCACTTTAGGCGGTGCCGAATACGTTGCCGATCACTTGGCAGAACTGCTGGAGCAGGATGGCCACGCCACAGAAGTCATCTATAGGGCCGATTTAGCGGCTCTAACCACTGACACTATCTGGCTCATTGTCTGCTCAACCCATGGTGCCGGCGATTTGCCTGATAATATCCAGCCTTTTATCAAGCAACTAAGCGAGCAAAAACCCGATTTATCATCGCTGCAGTACGGGATTATTGGCTTAGGTGACAGCAGCTACGATACGTTCTGCGCGGCAGGTAAAACCATCGACAAACAGCTTCAATCACTCGGTGCAACCCGGCTAGGAGAGCGTTTAGATATCGATGTTTCACAGCATGCGGTACCGGAAGACCCGGCTGAAAATTGGTTATTAAGCTGGAAAAACCACATTTGTGGATAACTTTAATCCCTTAATTACCCCATTTTAAGGCCAAATTTAAACTTTTCTCTGTGGATAACTATAGATCTAAACGGTGATCAAAGGGTAGTTATCCATTGAACAAGTTATTAAGCGCCAAGCGACTGTTGATAAGTGGCTTTTTTGATCCCAGCTAATCCTCACGATGATCCAAGCTGCTCCACAACAAATGATCCTCATTAACACCATGATCATAAGGATCATTTATGGCTTATCCACACGATCGTGCGATCCTAATAATAGATCTAACAGAAGATCTCTCTAAAAGATCTTATATATATTTAAAGACCCTCTTCTGGTTGATCAAATGATCGTCACTAAAGATTCTCTCTTGATCAGAAAAAGGATAGAATGATCGGCCTTTGCTCGTAGATAATTCACTGGCTGTTTGAATACCTGAGGTAGTTTCATGTTTTACCAGGAAAACTTTGATGTCATCGTAGTCGGTGGTGGTCATGCCGGTACTGAAGCCGCATTAGCCGCCGCACGGATGGGACAAAAAACCTTACTTTTGACACATAACATCGATACGTTGGGTCAAATGTCGTGTAACCCTGCGATTGGTGGGATCGGGAAAGGACACCTGGTTAAAGAAGTCGACGCCCTCGGCGGTTTGATGGCTAAAGCAATCGACAAAGGCGGGATCCAGTTCAGAACCCTGAACTCATCAAAAGGCCCTGCTGTTCGTGCCACCCGTGCCCAGGCAGATCGGGCGCTGTACAAAGCTGCCGTTCGTGATGTGTTAGAAAATCAGCCCAATTTAATGCTGTTTCAGCAAGCGGTTATCGACTTGATCGTTGAACATGATCGTGTCGTTGGCGTCGTAACGGAAATGGGACTGAAATTTCGTGCTAAAGCAGTCGTGCTGACGGTCGGTACCTTCCTGGGTGGCAAGATCCACATCGGGCTGGAGAATTACAACGGTGGTCGTGCTGGAGATCCACCGTCGATCGCACTGGCAAACCGTCTGCGCGAATTACCGTTCCGGATTGATCGGCTGAAGACCGGTACACCACCGCGTATTGACGCCCGTACGGTCGATTTCAGTCAGCTGCAGACTCAGCATGGGGATAATCCAACCCCGACATTCTCATTCATGGGTAAATCCTCGGATCATCCACGTCAGATCCCGTGTTTTATCACCCACACCAATGAAAAAACCCATGAAGTGATCCGTAATAACCTCGACCGCAGTCCGATGTATTCCGGCGTGATTGAGGGGATCGGTCCGCGTTACTGTCCGTCGATAGAAGACAAGGTGATGCGCTTTGCAGATAAAAACAGCCATCAGATTTTCATCGAGCCAGAAGGCCTGACAACGCATGAACTGTATCCGAATGGTATTTCCACCAGCTTACCGTTCGATGTCCAAATGCAGATTGTCCGCTCGATGCAAGGTTTTGAAAATGCCCATATCGTGCGTCCGGGTTATGCAATTGAATATGATTTCTTTGATCCGCGCGATCTGAAACAGACGTTTGAAACCAAATTTATTCAAGGCTTGTTCTTTGCTGGTCAGATCAACGGTACTACCGGCTATGAAGAAGCGGCGGCTCAAGGTTTACTGGCGGGGATGAACGCTGCGCTGCAGGTCCAAGAAAAAGAGGGCTGGAGTCCTCGACGCGATCAGGCATATATGGGCGTATTGATTGATGATCTGTCGACCATGGGAACCAAAGAACCGTACCGGATGTTTACTTCCCGTGCCGAATACCGGTTGTTGCTCCGTGAAGATAATGCCGATATACGCCTCACCGAAGTGGGCCGTGAATTTGGTCTGGTTGATGATGCGCGCTGGGCCCGTTTCAACCAGAAAATGGAAAATATGGAGCAGGAGCGTCAGCGCCTGAAAGAAATTTGGATCAACCCGACATCCGATCAAGCCGAATCGCTGAATAAGATCCTTAAAACCCCGATCGTGCGTGAAGCCAGTGGTGAGGATCTCCTGCGTCGGCCGGAAGTGACTTATGAGCAATTGGTCACCATCGAAACATTTGCTCCGGCTCATGAAGACCGTCAGGCCAGTGAACAAGTTGAAATTCAGGTGAAATATCAGGGTTACATCGATCGCCAGAAAGATGAAGTTGAGAAATCCCTGCGCCACGAGAAAACGAAACTCCCCTTTGCTCTGGATTACGGCGTGGTGAAAGGCCTGTCAAATGAAGTGATTTCAAAACTCAATGATGCGAAACCAGAAACCATCGGGATGGCTTCCCGTATCTCTGGTATTACTCCGGCAGCCATTTCAATACTGCTGGTTTATCTGAAAAAACAAGGCATGCTGAAAAAAGGCGAATAGGAGTCACCAGTGAAACAACGTTTGGAACAACTAATCGCGCAAACTGAACTGCAAGTCACAGAACAACAAATTCAGCAACTTGTAGGTTATGTTGAACTGCTTCATAAATGGAATAAGGCGTATAATCTGACGTCCGTTCGTGATCCTCGCGATATGCTAGTGAAACATATCATGGATAGTATCGTCGTGAGTGCTTACCTTAAGGGCGATAATTTCATTGATGTCGGCACCGGTCCGGGGTTGCCAGGGATACCGCTGGCCATTATGTGTCCGGATAAAACGTTTACCCTGCTTGATAGCTTAGGTAAGCGTATCCGATTTATTCGCCAGGTGATCCATGAGCTGAAAATTGCCAATGTTACCCCCGTACAAAGCCGGGTTGAGGATTTTCAGCCGGAGCTGAAGTTTGATGGGGTGATCAGCCGGGCATTTGCATCAATGAACGATATGGTGTCATGGTGCCGCCATCTGCCTGCGGCAGATGGACATTTTCTGGCCTTAAAGGGTCAGTTCAGTCAACAGGAAGTGGCAGAATTACCGGAATGGTGTTCTGTGACTGAAGTCCAATCTTTGCAAGTCCCTGAGTTAGAAGGGGAGCGTCATTTAGTAACCTTGACGGCAAAGGATTAATTGATGAGGTTTTTTCGTGGGAAAAGTCATAGCTGTAGCCAATCAGAAAGGAGGCGTGGGTAAAACCACCACTTGCGTCAATTTAGCCGCATCGTTGGCGGCGACGCAGAGAAAAGTCTTAGTCATAGACTTAGATCCGCAAGGTAACGCCACCATGGCCAGTGGTGTCGATAAATATCAGGTGGATGCTACGGCATATGAACTTCTGGTCGAAGAAACCCCGTTTAACGACGTTGTGATCACAGACACCACTGGCGGCTACCATCTTATTGCCGCCAATGGTGACGTTACTGCTGCTGAAATTAAGCTGATGGAGGTGTTTGCCCGCGAGGTACGCTTACGCAATGCGTTAGAGCTGGTTCGTGATAACTATGATTTCATCTTTATCGATTGTCCTCCGGCATTAAACCTACTTACAATTAACGCCATGACAGCAGCAAATTCTGTGCTTGTCCCTATGCAGTGTGAATATTTTGCTCTGGAAGGCTTAACGGCATTGATGGATACCATCAGTAAGCTGACCGCGGTGGTGAATGCCGATCTCAAAATTGAAGGTCTGCTCCGTACGATGTTTGATCCTCGTAACCGACTGGCGAATGAAGTCTCTCAGCAGCTTAAAAAGCACTTTGGTGAAAAAGTATATCGCACCGTGATCCCTCGCAATGTCCGTTTGGCCGAGGCGCCAAGCCATGGCCGTCCTGCCATGTATTACGATAAATATTCGAGTGGCGCTAAGGCTTACCTTGCTCTGGCCGGTGAAATGATCCGCCGTGAAGAGATGGAACGTAACGCCGACACCGTGAATGCATAAGGGTTGAACATGAATATAAGTAAGCGGGGCCTGGGTAAGGGCCTTGATGCGCTGCTGGCAACCAGTTCGGTTGCACAGGCTAAACAACAAAATGCCGAAAAAGCACAATCCCTGTCGGCAGATGGCACGCTTAAGGATTTGCCAATCCACCTGCTTCAGCCTGGTCAGTATCAGCCTCGAAAAGATATGTCTGATCAAGCGCTTTCGGAATTAAGTGATTCGATCCGCGCGCAAGGTGTGATTCAGCCGATCGTGGTGCGCGAAGTCGCGCAGCAACAATATGAAATCATTGCCGGCGAGCGCCGCTGGCGCGCTTCTCGTCAAGCTGGCCTTCAGAAAGTCCCTTGTATTATTAAGGTTGTTGACGATCGTGCTGCGGTGGCGATTGCATTAATTGAGAATATTCAGCGTGAAGATCTCAATGCGATTGAGGAAGCACAAGCTTTGGAGCGGCTGCAAAATGAATTTTCGCTAACGCACCAGCAAGTCGCGGAAGCGGTCGGTAAATCCCGTACGACTGTGTCGAATTTACTCCGCCTGAACCAGCTTGAAGCTGCGGTTAAGCGAATGGTGGAAAAACATCAGCTGGAAATGGGACACGCTCGTGCTTTGCTCGCATTGGACGCCACCCTTCAGGTAGAAACGGCCCAAACGGTTGTTAATAAGTTGCTGACTGTTCGTGATACCGAAAAGTTGGTAAAAAAAATGCTGGCTCCTGCCGCTGAACCAAAAGGCGTAATGGTCGATCCTAAGGTCGAGGCGCTAGAAAATACCCTGAGTGAGCAGTTAGGCACCCAGGTGGCGATTAATCAACAGAAAAATGGCAAAGGAAAGATTATTATCAACTTTGACCAGTCGCACAAGTTACAGCAAATCCTTGCAATTTTCGGCCAGGAATTGTGACCTTAAACGTGTGGATTTTGTTGCAAAATTTACAATCACGTGATCAGGTTATAGTGTTGTAAAATCTTACACATTTATTTGCGGCGATTAGATTGCATTCAATCTAATGAGCCGTATAATTTTCGCAGTTTTCCCAGCACAACAATCGTGTGGTGGAATGGACTCGAGGAACGAATACATGGTATCGGCGCTAGTAAGACCGGGACGCCAATTGGCAAAGCGGTTGCTGTTACTTCAATCTGGCGCCGTGTTAACAACGGCATTAATGGCAGTGTTTGCTGTCAGTGTTGACTGGGGAATCTCGGCATTAATCGGTGGCGGCATCTTTGTGATAGCCAATGCCGTCTTTGCCATGTGTGCTTTTCTCTTTAGTGGTGCCCGCAAGGCGCGACTGGTGATGGCATCATTTTATGGTGGAGAGGTGCTTAAAATCCTCATAACAGTCATCCTGTTTGTCATTGTTTACCTGTATATAGAGGTGGAACTTGTTCCCCTCAAACTGACCTATTTGCTGGCTCTCGGTATTAATATCTTTGGGCCGGTTTTATTCATTAACAACAACAAATAGGATGAGTTATGAGTGCGCCAGGTGAAGCGCTAACGCCGTCAAGCTACATTACTCACCACCTGACAAATTTGACAGTGGGTGATGGTGGCTTCTGGACGGTACATATCGATAGCTTGTTTTTCTCTGTAGTGACTGGTCTTGCCTTTTTATGGGTATTCCATTCCGTAGCGAAAAAGGCGACATCAGGGGTTCCAAGTAAGTTACAGTGCTTTGCGGAAATTATGGTTGAATTCGTTGATAACAGCGTTAAAGAAACCTTTCATGGCCGCAACCCGCTGATAGCTCCGTTGGCACTGACTATTTTCTGTTGGATTTTGCTGATGAACATCATGGACTTAGTGCCCATTGATTTTATTCCGTATGCCGCAGAACATGGTCTGGGTATTCCTTATCTTAAGGTAGTACCGACAGCTGATGTTAACATCACCATGGCAATGGCACTGGGTGTATTTGCTTTGATGATCTATTACAGCATCAAAGTGAAAGGCCTTGGTGGTTTTGCTAAAGAACTGGCTTTGCACCCGTTCAATCACCCGATCATGATCCCGTTTAACCTGCTTCTTGAAGTGGTATCGCTACTTGCGAAGCCTATTTCACTGGGTATGCGTCTGTTCGGTAATATGTTCGCCGGTGAGGTGGTGTTTATTCTAATCGCGGCACTCATGCCGTGGTGGGCACAATGGCTAGGTTCAGTACCGTGGGCAATTTTCCACATTCTGATCATTACGATTCAAGCATTTGTGTTTATGATGTTGACTATTGTGTACCTGTCTCAGGCACATGAAGACAATCATTAACGATTATTCGTAAAATATTTTTTCAATTTTTACTGGCACTTTAGCCGACAACTATAAACTGGAGATAGTGATGGAAACTTTACTAAGCTTTTCTGCAATTGCCGTGGGCATCATTGTAGGTCTTGCTTCCCTTGGTACAGCGATCGGCTTCGCACTTCTTGGCGGTAAATTCCTTGAATCTGCGGCTCGCCAGCCTGAAATGGCACCAATGCTACAAGTTAAGATGTTCATCATTGCTGGTCTGCTTGATGCGGTTCCAATGATCGGTATCGTAATCGCACTACTATTCACATTTGCAAACCCATTTGTTGGTCAACTAGCGGGTTAATCCCCCCTGGCAGCTTTAATAAACAATAGCAAATGGACCCATAGCAACCCTTTTTAAGGAGATGCGTTGTGAATATGAATGCAACTTTGCTGGGTCAGGCGATCGCTTTTTTCTTATTCGTGATGTTCTGCATGAAATATGTATGGCCACCATTGATGGAAGCGATTGAAGAACGTCAGGCTAAAATTGCCGACGGTTTGGCAGCTGCAGATCGCGCTGCCAAAGACCTGAACCTGGCTCAAGCTAATGCTTCTGATCAATTGAAAGAAGCAAAACACGCTGCGAGCGAGCTCATTGAGCAAGCCAACAAGCGTAAAGCTCAGATCGTTGATGAAGCAAAAGCGGAAGCTCAGGCTGAACGTGAGAAAATTCTTGCGCAAGGTCTTGCGGAAATTGAATCAGAGCGCAATCGTGCTCGTGATGAGTTAAGAAAACAAGTTGCAACTCTAGCTGTGATTGGTGCTGAGAAAATCCTTGAGCGTACGATTGATAAAGACGCTCATGCAGATCTTCTTAACAAAGTCACTGCAGAACTGTAATTAAAGGGGCAAGCACATGTCGGATATGACTACCATCGCACGCCCCTATGCTAAAGCAGCATTTGATTTTGCGGTTGAGAATGGTGAGCTAGCCCAGTGGGCGGAAATGCTGACCTTTGCAAGTGAAGTAGCAAAAAATGAAACTATGCAAGAGGTTTTGCACAGTGGTTTTTCTGCTGACAAGCTCACTGAAATATTTGTTTCTGTGTGTGGCGAGCAACTCAACGAGTTCGGTCTGAACTTATTGAAAGTGATGGCTGAAAATGGACGCCTTGCAGCGCTCCCTGATGTCAGTGACGAGTTCTTGTTCCTGAAAAACGAACATGAAAAAACTATCGAAGCCAGCGTGATTTCTGCGGTGACTTTAGATGATAGTCAACTTGCCGCGATCAGAGAGAAGCTAGAATTGCGTCTTGAACGTAAAGTTAAGCTGAATTGCAGTGTAGACGAGACCCTGATTGCTGGGGTTGTAATTAGAGCTGGAGACCTGGTAATCGATAACTCAGTACGCGGTAAATTAACCCGTCTGAGCGATACTTTGCAGTCTTGATTTGGGGAATTGGAGCATGCAACTTAATTCCACGGAAATTAGCGCACTGATCAAACAACGTATTGAAAAATTCAACGTTGTAAGTGAAGCACGCAATGAAGGTACTATCGTTTCTGTAAGCGACGGTATTATTCGTATCCATGGCCTTGCTGACGTAATGCAAGGTGAAATGATTGAACTACCTGGTGGCTGTTTTGCACTGGCACTTAACCTTGAGCGTGACTCGGTTGGTGCGGTTGTAATGGGGCCATATGCCAACCTTCAGGAAGGCATGAAAGTTACGGGTACTGGCCGTATTCTTGAGGTACCAGTAGGCCCTGCGTTACTTGGCCGTGTTGTGAACACGCTAGGTGAGCCTATTGATGGTAAAGGTCCAATCGAAACCGAGAGCTTCTCTCCGGTTGAAGTGATTGCGCCGGGCGTTATCGAGCGTAAATCAGTCGATCAGCCTGTGCAAACTGGCTACAAATCGGTTGATGCGATGATTCCAATCGGCCGTGGCCAGCGTGAGCTGATCATCGGTGATCGCCAGACTGGTAAAACAGCGATGGCTATCGATGCAATCATCAACCAGAAAAGTTCTGGTATTTATTCTGTTTATGTCGCTATCGGTCAGAAAGCGTCAACGATTGCCAACGTTGTTCGTAAGCTGGAAGAACACGGTGCACTGGAAAACACCATTGTTGTTGTGGCATCCGCGTCTGAAGCGGCGGCACTGCAATACCTTGCGCCATACTCTGGCTGTGCAATGGGTGAATATTTCCGCGACCGCGGTGAAGATGCGCTGATCATTTACGATGACCTGTCTAAGCAAGCTGTGGCTTACCGCCAGATCTCGCTACTGCTTAAGCGTCCACCTGGTCGTGAAGCATTCCCTGGTGATGTTTTCTACTTGCACTCTCGCCTTCTTGAGCGTGCTTCTCGTGTAAGCGAGAACTACGTAGAAAAATTCACGAATGGTGCAGTGAAAGGTAAGACCGGCTCCCTGACAGCGCTTCCAATTATCGAAACGCAGGCTGGTGACGTATCGGCATTCGTACCGACTAACGTAATCTCCATCACCGATGGTCAGATCTTCCTGCAGACAGAGCTATTCAACGCCGGTATTCGTCCTGCTGTTGACCCTGGTATTTCTGTATCGCGTGTTGGTGGTGCTGCTCAAACTAAGATCATCAAGAAACTGTCTGGTGGTATTCGTACCGCGCTTGCACAGTACCGTGAACTAGCGGCTTTCGCACAGTTCTCATCTGACCTTGATGAAGCGACCAAGAAACAGCTTGATCATGGCCAGAAAGTGACAGAACTGATGAAGCAGAAGCAGTATGCACCAATGTCTGTGTTTGAGCAGGCCGTGGTGATTTTTGCTGCTGAACGAGGCTATTTGATTGACGTTGAGCTATCGAAGCTTGCTGATTTCGAAGCATCGTTGCTTTCATATGCCAAAGGTCAATTTGCTGAGCTAGTATCTCAGATTGATGAAACGGGTGCGTGGAACGATGAAATTGAAGCTCAGTTTGTAAAACTGGTTGACGATTTTAAAGCGACCCAGACTTGGTAATTGGTTGGTGATCGCTTGCGATCACCTACTAACGGAGAGTAACGATGGCCAGCGCAAAAGAGATTCGTAACAAGATCGGCAGTGTGCAAAACACGCAGAAGATCACAAAAGCGATGGAAATGGTTGCCGCATCGAAAATGCGTAAAACGCAAGATGCGATGGAATCATCTCGTCCATATGCACAAACTATGCGTAAGGTGATCGGTCATATCGCCCTTGGTAACCTCGAGTATAAGCATCCTTATCTTGAGGTGCGTGAAGCCAAGCGTGTAGGTTACATCATTGTTTCTTCTGACCGTGGTTTGTGTGGCGGTTTGAACATTAACTTGTTTAAACGGGCTATGACAGACATTCAAGGTTGGTCAGAACAAGGTGCAGAAGTTGATATGGCGCTCATCGGCGCTAAAGCAACTGCATTCTTTAACACCTACGGCGGTAACGTGGTCGCTCAGACTTCAGGCTTGGGTGATAGCCCAACCGTTAATGAGCTAATCGGTACCGTCGGCGTGATGCTGAAGAAATATGATGAAGGCCTGTTGGATCGCCTTTACCTGGTTTACAACAAGTTTGTAAATACCATGGTTCAGGAACCAGTGATTGATCAATTACTACCTTTGCCTAAATCACAAGACGAAGAAATGCAGCGTAACCACTCTTGGGACTATATTTACGAGCCCGAGCCTAAGCCCCTGCTTGAGACCTTGCTGGTTCGCTATGCAGAATCCCAGGTTTATCAGGGTGTGGTCGAGAACCTTGCCAGTGAGCAAGCGGCTCGAATGGTTGCGATGAAAGCGGCAACAGATAATGCTGGAGATTTAATAAACGATCTACAGCTGGTGTATAACAAAGCCCGTCAGGCTGCGATTACCCAAGAATTGTCAGAAATCGTTTCTGGTGCGTCTGCTGTTTAAGGCGAAGAATTAATAAGTTTAGAGGATTAACGATGGCTACAGGTAAGATCGTACAGATCATCGGTGCGGTAGTCGACGTAGAGTTTCCGCAGGACTCTGTGCCAAAAGTATACGATGCCCTACATGTTGATGCGAAAGAGAACGGTACATTAGTACTGGAAGTTCAGCAGCAACTAGGTGGCGGTGTTGTTCGTGGTATCGCTATGGGTACCTCTGATGGCTTGCGTCGTGGTTTGTCTGTTGAAAATACAGGCCGCCCAATTGAAGTTCCAGTTGGTACTGCAACACTAGGACGTATCATGAACGTTCTGGGTCAGCCAATTGATGAGTGTGGTGAGATCGGTGAAGAAGAGCGTTATGCGATTCACCGTGCAGCACCAAGCTATGAAGAACAGTCGAGTGTAACTGAGCTGCTAGAAACCGGCGTAAAAGTTATTGACCTGATTTGTCCATTCGCTAAGGGTGGTAAAATCGGTCTGTTCGGTGGTGCGGGTGTGGGTAAAACCGTCAACATGATGGAACTTATCAACAACATCGCCCTTCAGCACTCTGGTCTGTCGGTATTCGCCGGTGTTGGTGAACGTACTCGTGAAGGTAACGATTTCTACTTCGAAATGCAGGAAGCCGGTGTTGTTAACATCGAAAAACCTGAAGAATCGAAAGTAGCAATGGTTTACGGCCAGATGAATGAGCCACCAGGAAACCGTCTGCGTGTTGCCCTGACTGGCCTGACAATGGCTGAGCGTTTCCGTGACGAAGGTCGTGACGTACTGCTGTTCATCGATAACATTTACCGTTATACCCTTGCGGGTACTGAGGTTTCGGCGCTATTGGGCCGTATGCCATCAGCGGTAGGTTACCAGCCAACACTGGCTGAAGAGATGGGTGTACTTCAGGAACGTATCACGTCAACGAAGAGCGGTTCTATTACCTCTGTTCAGGCGGTATACGTACCAGCCGATGACTTGACGGATCCATCACCGGCAACGACGTTTGCGCACTTGGATGCGACAGTTGTACTTTCTCGTCAAATCGCTTCACTGGGTCTGTACCCGGCGATCGACCCTCTGGACTCCACATCACGTATGCTGGATCCATTGGTTGTTGGTCAGGATCACTATGACACCGCTCGTGGCGTTCAGAGCCTTCTGCAACGTTATAAAGAGCTGAAAGACATCATTGCAATCCTGGGTATGGACGAGCTGTCTGAAGAAGATAAGCAAGCCGTATCCCGTGCGCGTAAGATTGAGCGTTTCCTTACTCAGCCTTACCACGTTGCAGAAGTGTTTACGGGGTCTCCGGGCATCTATGTATCACTGAAAGATACGCTACGTAGCTTCAATGGTATCCTTGCTGGTGAATACGACGACATCCCGGAGCAGGCATTTATGTACTGCGGCGCGATCGAAGACGTGTTGGAAAACGCGAAGAAGCTTTAAGCTAAGTAGGAGGCGACATGGCAGCGATAACCTTTCATCTGGACGTAGTAAGTGCAGAGAAGAAACTGTTCTCTGGCCGAGCCGAAAGTATTCAGGTGACCGGGAGCGAAGGTGAACTGGGTATTTTCGCAGGACACGCACCGCTGCTGACCGCTATTACACCGGGTATGGTCCGAATCACCAAGCAACACGGCGGGGAAGAGGTTATCTATCTTTCTGGCGGTATGCTTGAAGTTCAGCCAAGTACAGTCACTGTACTGGCTGATACCGCAATTCGTGGTGAAGATTTGGATACAGCGAAGGCAGCAGAAGCGAAACGTCAGGCTGAGGAGCATATCAAGAATCAGCATGACGATATCAACTTTGCTCAAGCGGCCAGTGATCTAGCGAAAGCGATCGCTCAGCTACGTGTTATTGAGCTGACGAAAAAATCACGTTAATCATACGCATGACGCAAAAAAGCGACCTTAGGGTCGCTTTTTTTATCTTTGAAGGCCCTGTTGTAACAAATCTATATCAAATATGAGTTAATACTTGGCAAAAATTAATAGATTGCCCTTAAACCCGGCGGGATGAGCAGATACAATGCGGGCAGATAAATTTTCGATTATGCATCAAGAAGGATATTAGTCATGAGCTTCAGTGCTGTGATTCTGGCCGCGGGAAAAGGCACCCGTATGTACTCCAACTTACCGAAGGTATTGCATACCCTGGCCGGTAGACCAATGGCTAAGCATGTTATTGATACCTGTGGTGACCTGGGCGCGAACAACATCCATTTGGTTTATGGCCATGGTGGCGATCACATGCAGCAGGTGCTGGCTGACGAGCCGGTAAACTGGGTCTTGCAGGCAGAGCAGCTAGGCACTGGCCATGCGGTTAACCAGGTATCGCCCGCGTTGGCTGACAGTGAGAAAGTCTTAATTCTGTACGGTGATGTGCCGTTGATCAGTACAGATACCCTGACCAACTTACTTGATGCACAGCCTGATGGCGGTATTGCTTTACTGACCGTGGTGCTTGATGATCCGATGGGATACGGCCGTATTGTGCGTCGTAATGGCCCGGTTGTCGCGATTGTTGAGCAGAAAGATGCGAGCGATGAGCAAAAGCAGATCAAAGAAATCAATACCGGAGTGATGGTCGCCAACGGTGGCGATTTGAAACGCTGGTTAGGTCAGCTGAAAAATGAAAACGCTCAGGGTGAATATTACCTGACAGATATTATCGCCATTGCTCATAACGAAGGCCGTGCGGTTGAAGCGGTACACCCGGTTAATCCGATTGAAGTGGAAGGGGTCAATAACCGTATCCAACTTGCGAGACTTGAGCGTGCATTCCAGGCGATGCAGGCCGAGCGTCTGTTGGAGCAAGGGGTGATGCTGCGCGATCCGGCGCGTTTTGACCTGCGTGGTAAGCTGCAGTGTGGCACGGATGTGGAAATTGATGTCAACGTAATCATCGAGGGCAGCGTATCGCTGGGTAACAACGTTATCATTGGCGCGGGCTCTGTGCTGAAAGACTGTGAGATCGACGATAACACCCTTATTCGCCCTTACAGTGTGATTGAAGGCGCAACAATAGGCGAAGACTGTACCGTGGGTCCGTTCACCCGCCTGCGTCCGGGAGCCGAGCTGGTAGGTGATTCGCATGTTGGTAATTTTGTCGAAATGAAGAAAACCCGCTTAGGTCGCGGTTCTAAAGCGAACCACCTCACTTATCTTGGTGATGCCGAAATCGGCGAGCGGGTAAATATCGGTGCGGGTACGATCACCTGTAATTATGATGGTGCCAATAAGTTTAAGACTGAAATTGCAGATGACGTATTTATCGGGTCAGATACTCAGCTGATCGCGCCGGTTAAAATTGCCAAGGGCGCCACGATAGGTGCCGGTGCGACGATTAACCGTGATATCGGCGAAGGTGAGTTAGTGATCACTCGTGCTCCGGCGCGTACTATCAAAGGCTGGAAACGCCCGGTAAAACAAAAGTAGTTGCTGCGGATTAGATCTATTGCGTAAAGGCAGGGCTTCCCTGCCTTTTTTTCATCTGTGATATGCTTTTCTCGTTTCTTTGGCTCTCTTATTTATTCCTCTCTTCAAATATTTCATCCGTTTATAGAGTAATCGTTGTTGATCTTATTTGTTTTGATTTGCTATTATTAAGTTTCACTTCGAAACTTGTTGGTAGCGAATCAAAACATAATGTCTAAGCGTAATACTCAGCAACGTCGTCATACAATTGTGGGGATGGTCAATGAACAGGGCGAAGTGAGCGTTGACCAACTTGCAACTTGCTTTAAAACCTCTGAAGTTACCATCCGGAAAGATCTCGCCGCGTTAGAAAAAAATGGTTTACTGCTTCGCCGTTATGGTGGTGCGATTGCGATGCCATCCGAAATCGTGGCAACAGATGCCGAAGATAATATTTCAGTTTGTAAGTTAGCCATTGCGCAGGCGGCGGCGGCGCGCATTCGTGATCATAACCGGATCATTATCGACAGCGGCAGCACGACAGCCAGCCTGATCAGTTTACTCAATGCCAAGCAGGGATTGGTGGTGATGACTAACTCGCTGAATGTGGCGAGCGCGCTGAATGAGTTGGAAAACGAACCCACCCTATTAATGACCGGCGGTACCTGGGATCCGCATTCTGAATCGTTTCAGGGTCAGGTTGCGGAATCTGTTCTGCGGTCGTATGACTTTGATCAGCTGTTTATTGGCGCTGACGGTATCGATATCAGTCGTGGGACCACCACCTTTAATGAATTGATTGGTTTAAGCCGGGTGATGGCGGAAGTATCCCGTGAAGTGGTGGTGATGGTGGAATCAGACAAAGTAGGCCGCAAGATCCCCAATATGGAGTTGCCGTGGAATAACATCAGTACCTTGGTCACAGATGACGGCTTAAGCGCTGAAGCAAAAGAACAAATAGAACAGCAAGGTGTGCAGGTTATCTGCGCATCGGTTGAATAAGAATTAGGAGTTAATACGATGTGCGGGATTGTCGGTGCTGTTGCCCAGCGTGATGTGGCAGAAATTTTAGTTGAAGGCCTGCGTCGTCTTGAATACAGGGGTTACGACTCAGCAGGTGTGGCGATTGTCGATAGTGAAAATAACCTGAAACGCGTACGTCGTTTAGGTAAAGTCCAGGAACTGGCCAGCGCTGTTGATAGTTCGCCGCTGAGTGGCGGTACAGGTATTGCCCATACCCGTTGGGCGACCCACGGTGAGCCGTCTGAAGTTAATGCCCACCCCCATATGTCTGGTGATAATATTGCCCTGGTACACAACGGCATCATTGAAAACCATGAAGAGCTGCGTGGATTGCTGACCGAACGTGGTTATACGTTTGTTTCGCAGACCGATACCGAAGTGATTGCTCACTTGGTGGAATGGGAACTGCGTACCGCATCTACCCTGCTCAAAGCGGTACAGAAAACAGCAGCGCAGCTGGAAGGTGCCTACGGTACCGTGGTGATGGATCGCCGTGATCCTGAGCGTGTGGTTGTGGCGCGTTCAGGTAGCCCGCTGGTGATCGGTCTCGGTATTGGCGAAAACTTCCTGGCTTCAGATCAACTAGCCTTACTGAATGTGACCCGTCGCTTCATGTTCCTTGAAGAAGGCGATGTGGCTGAAATTACCCGCCGTGAAGTCAATATCTTTGATGTTGATGGCCAACCGGTTGAACGTGAAATCCACGAATCCAACCTGCAGCAAGATGCGGCGGATAAAGGACAGTACCGTCACTACATGCAAAAAGAGATTTACGAGCAGCCTAGCGCACTGATCAATACCATGGAAGGTCGCATCAATAGCGACTCGGTGATTGTTGACAGCATCGGTAATGGTGCGAGAGATATTCTGGAAAATGTTGAGCATGTACAGATTGTTGCCTGTGGCACTTCTTACAATGCCGGGATGGTGGCCCGTTACTGGTTTGAAGCGATGGCCGGAGTGAGCTGTGATGTCGAAATTGCCTCGGAGTTCCGTTACCGTAAGTTTGTCACCCGCCCTAACAGCCTGTTGATCACCTTGTCCCAGTCAGGTGAAACAGCAGATACACTGGCTGCCCTGCGCCTGGCGAAAGAGAAAGGCTACATGTCAGCGATGACGATCTGTAATGTTGCGGGCTCTTCTCTGGTACGTGAATCAGATCTGGCTTTCATGACCCGTGCCGGTACAGAGATCGGTGTTGCATCGACCAAAGCATTTACGACCCAGCTGGTTACCCTGCTAATGTTTGTCACTGCGCTGGGCAAAGAAAAAGGGCTGATTGATACCGCAAAAGAGAAAGAAATAGTCAATTCTCTACATCAGCTACCGACACAAATTGAAAAAGCACTGGCGTTTGATAAGCCAATTGAACAGTT
Organism: Photobacterium sp.; assembly: GCF_057456235.1. Taxonomy (NCBI): domain Bacteria; kingdom Pseudomonadati; phylum Pseudomonadota; class Gammaproteobacteria; order Vibrionales; family Vibrionaceae; genus Photobacterium; species Photobacterium sp. The sequence goes on from NZ_JBVCPH010000020.1 coordinate 46,902, forward strand.
AGCTGAAGACTTTGCCGACAAGCACCATGCCCTGTTCCTGGGTCGTGGTGAATTTTATCCAATAGCCATGGAAGCGTCACTGAAGCTGAAAGAGATCTCTTATATTCATGCTGAAGCTTATGCGGCGGGTGAACTGAAACATGGTCCATTGGCGCTGATTGATGCCGATATGCCGGTTATCGTGGTGGCACCAACCAATGATCTGTTAGAGAAGCTGAAGTCTAACATCGAAGAAGTCCGTGCCCGCGGTGGGTTGCTGTATGTCTTTGCCGATAGCGAAGCGGGCTTTGAAGCATGTGAAGGAATGAAGATCATCACGATGCCACGAGTAGACGATATTATTGCGCCTATCTTCTATACCGTACCGATGCAGTTACTGTCTTATCATGTTGCCTTGATCAAAGGGACCGATGTGGATCAACCGCGAAATCTGGCCAAAGCCGTAACGGTTGAATAAATTTATCCGCCGTTAAATGTCTTAAAAATGAGAAAAGGCGCCAATAGTGGCGCTTTTTTTTGTTTTAGCCTGTAACAAAAAAAGTGAACGTCTATTCTTTAGTACATCAATGACGAATTTGTTGCAAATAAGAAAAAGACTGATGGCTTTTATTATCTTGCAATTAAAAAAATAAAAATAACATTTAAGTTATTGATTGAATTAATTCTAATTCAGAGTTGGCTGATGTTGTGCGTACCTGGTTACAAAAGCCAGGTAGTCTTCATTTGATCTGTATTGGAGGTTATTTATGACAGATTCAAAAGCCCAAATTGCTGCACGTATTAAAGAAGCACGTGAATGGAAGGGGCTGACTCAGGTGCACATGGCACAGCAGTTACGTGTTGCCCGTCAGACTTATCTTGATTTGGAAACCGGAAAGACAGAGCCTAAAGTCAGACTGTTATCTGAGATCGCGGAAATTACCGAACGTCCTCTTACCTGGTTTGTTTATGGTGATGAAGGCATTGATATTTTAGAAAGCGAATATAAAGATGAGATAGATCGCTTGTTAAAATCCTTTAGCTGTTTACCCCACTCGGCGAGAAATGTCATTTTACAGCAAAGCATTAACCTGGCTGGCTTTATTGTGGAGTACACCAAAGCATTAACGTTGAAAGAGAAATAATCTCCTTTTTTGCTACCGCTATTCACGGTGGCGCACATGGCGTGTATGCCAAGGTGGGCACGGTTGTTTTTGTTTGCCCAGTTGGCCTGACATCGGAGGTTTCGCTTCACATTTTCAGTTTTCGTGACGTGATGTTATGTTTATCGGCGGCATAATTCATCTTTAATACCGACAAGTTATGTAACAACCATTCTATTTTAATGGCGTTAATTGTGTTGTAGGTAGTGATATTAAATAGATGGTGTGTGGATGGAATACTCAAAATCACGGATCGCTGAGAAAATTCGGGAAGCCAGAGAGTGGAACAAAATCACTCAAGTTGGCATGGCTGAGCAATTAGGTATTGCGCGGCAGACGTATTTGGATCTGGAGTCAGGTAAAACCGAGCCGAGAGTGTCAACCCTGCTCAGGGTTGCCGAGATCACCAGACGGCCATTATCCTGGTTTATTTATGATGGTGAAGGGCCGGTATCCCAAAATGAGCAAGAATATATCCAGCAATTACTTGCTCTGTTTGCTCAGGTTCCCCGTTCAATGAGAGCCCGTCTGATAGAGCATAATATTAACTTTGTCTCTTGCTGGGTGGATTACGTCGCTGATCTCAAGCGGAAGTGAAAAAGCAGCCGGATGGCTGCTTTTGTTGTTAAGACGTGGCTATTATTGTTTATTGGGCGAGGAAAAACTGGTAAGCCGGATTCCCGGTTTCATCTTTCCACTGGTAGCCAAGCTCACGTAAATGGCTGGTAAAAGACAGTAAATCTTGCTCTCCCAGCTCAAAGCCACACAGCACCCGACCGTAATCGGCACCGTGATTACGATAATTGAACAGACTGATATTCCAGTGCGATCCCAAGGTCGTCAGAAATTTCAGTAGCGCACCGGGATATTCAGGGAATTCAAAACTGTACAGCCTTTCCTGTAATGGCTTTGACGGGCGGCCGCCAATCATATAGCGAACATGCACCTTGGCCATTTCATCGTCAGATAGGTCGACCACGGGATAGCCGCCTTTACGCAGATCCTGAATGATGCCATCAAGCTCTTCTTGCCCCCGCATTAAACGGATCCCGACAAAGACATTCGCCAGCGTGTCATCGTTATAACGATAGTTAAACTCCGTTACCGCCCGGCCGCCTAAGATATGGCAGAAGTCGAGAAAGGCGCCCTGGCGCTCAGGGATGGTGACGGCCAGCAAGCCTTCTCGTTTCTCACCTAACTCGCAACGTTCCGAAACATAACGTAAGCCATGGAAATTAAGATTGGCACCAGACAAAATGGCAGCCAGCTGCTTATTCTGTACACCATGGACTTCGGTATATTTTTTTAAACCTGCCAGAGACAGCGCCCCTGACGGCTCTGCGATAGCACGGGTATCTTCAAAGATATCTTTCACTGCCGAGCATATTTCATCGCTGCTGACGGTAATGACATCATCAAGGTACTGTTGGCATAAACGGAACGTTTCCTCGCCGATACGCTTAACCGCAACACCGTCGGCAAACATGCCCACCTGATCTAGCGTGACAGGCTCTCCGGCATCCAGTGCCGCCTTTAAACAGGCCGAATCTTCTGCTTCGACGCCAATGACTTTGATCTCTGGCATCAGCTGTTTGAGCAGTACCGATACCCCTGCGGCAAGGCCACCGCCGCCAACCGGAACAAAAACATAGTCGAGATGACCATTTTGCTGAACCAGCTCCATACCGATGGTGCCCTGACCCGCAATGATCGATGGGTGATCGAATGGCGGGATGAAGGTATACCCATGCTGTCGAGCCAGGTTTTCTGCGTGGCTTTTTGCTTCGTCAAAGTTATTGCCATGCAGTATTACTTTGCCGCCAAAGCTTTTGACCGCTTCGACCTTGATATCCGGTGTAGTAAGCGGCATGACAATGGTTGCCTGTACATTTAGCTTATGGCCTGACAGTGCCAACCCCTGGGCATGGTTACCGGCAGAAGCGGCAATGACGCCTGCTTGTCGCTGACCCTGAGTTAGCTGTGACATCATGTTATAGGCACCACGTAGCTTGAACGAGTGGACCGGCTGGCGGTCTTCTCGTTTCAGTTGCACGTCATTACCGATTCTGGCTGATAGTCGACTCATGCTTTGCAGCGGGGTGACTTGCGCCACCTCGTAGACCGGTGCCCGAAGAATATCGCGAAGGTAATCGGCTCCGCTTAATAGCTCTGTACTTCCGGCCTGTTTTACTTCGCTCATCATCATTACCCTTCGAGTTTAGATTTATCGCGGATAGCGCCTTTGTCGGCGCTGGTGGCAAGAAGCGCGTACGCACGCAGCGCATACGACACGTCACGCTGGCGATCGGCGGGCTTCCAGCCGATTTGATTGGTTGCTTCGCGGCGTTGTGCCAATTCCGCCTCATCGACGCGTAGTTCAATACTGCGATTGGGAATATCAATATCGACGATATCACCATTGCGGATCAAACCAATAGTGCCACCGCTGGCAGCTTCCGGTGAAACATGCCCAATAGAGAGGCCGCTGGTACCGCCAGAGAAGCGGCCATCGGTGATCAGGGCGCACTCTTTGCCCAGACCCATCGACTTAAGATAAGTGGTCGGATAGAGCATTTCCTGCATGCCCGGGCCGCCTTTCGGGCCTTCATAGCGAATAACAACCACATCACCGGCTTTCACTTTGCCGCCTAGAATGCCTTCCACGGCAGAATCCTGGCTTTCAAATACGACGGCCGGGCCGCTGAAGGTTAAGCAGCTTTCATCAACCCCGGCGGTTTTCACAATACAGCCATCCGGGGCCATGTTGCCCGATAGCACCGCAAGGCCGCCATCCTGGCTAAAGGCGTGGGCTTTATTGCGAATACAGCCATTTTCACGGTCATCGTCGACACTGTCCCAGCGACAATCCTGCGAGAAGGCTTTGGTGGTACGAATACCCGCAGGGCCCGCGCGGAAGAAATCTTTGACTTCCTGGGAGTCCGTTACGGCAATATCAAACTGCGCTAAAGATTCCGCAAAAGTTTGTCCCAGCACGTTATGACAATCGCTATGGAATAAACCGGCGCGGTTGAGTTCGCCTAAAATACCGTATACGCCACCCGCACGGTGGACATCTTCCATATGATATTGCTGAGTAGACGGTGCGACTTTACACAGGTGGGGAACACGGCGAGACATCCGATCGATATCTTCCATGGTGAAATCAATCTCGCCTTCTTGTGCCGAGGCCAGCAGGTGCAATACGGTATTGGTTGAGCCGCCCATCGCAATATCCAGCGCCATGGCATTTTCAAAGGCTTTTTTGCTGGCGATATGGCGTGGCAGTGCGGTTTCATCATCCTGCTCGTAGTAGCGCTTAGTCAGTTGAACAATGCGTTTGCCGGCATTAAGAAACAGCTGTTCACGATCGGCATGGGTAGCCAGCATTGAACCGTTACCCGGCTGGCTTAAACCGAGCGCTTCGGTCAGGCAGTTCATCGAGTTGGCGGTGAACATACCGGAACACGATCCGCAGGTCGGGCAAGCAGACCGTTCTATTTGCTCGCTCTGCTCATCAGAGACGTTTGGATCGGCACCTTGGATCATCGCATCAACCAGATCCAGCTTGAGGATCTGATCGGATAATTTGGTTTTCCCTGCTTCCATCGGGCCACCCGAGACAAAAATCACCGGGATGTTGATCCGCAGTGCTGCCATCAGCATCCCCGGGGTGATCTTGTCACAGTTCGAGATGCACACCATGGCATCGGCGCAGTGGGCATTGACCATATACTCGACAGAATCGGCGATCAGTTCGCGTGATGGCAGTGAATACAACATGCCGCCGTGACCCATGGCGATACCGTCATCAACGGCAATGGTATTAAATTCCTTGGCGATACCGCCGGCTTTCTCGATTTCCCTTGCGACCAACTGTCCCATGTCTTTGAGGTGGACGTGGCCGGGTACAAACTGGGTAAATGAGTTCACTACGGCGATAATGGGTTTACCGAAATCTTCATCTTTAACCCCGGTTGCTCGCCATAAAGCGCGCGCACCTGCCATATTTCGTCCATGAGTTGTCGTTGCACTTCGATATTGAGGCATTGTTAAGTCCTTTATTTAGCAGATGGTGCATGGTCGGAATATACGTAATCTAACCAGCCCCACTTATCTTCTGTGGTGCCGTTAAACAGACCGAAGTAAGCCGCTTGGATGTCTTTGGTGATTGGACCGCGCTGGCCTTCACCCACGGTGATTTGGTCTACACTGCGAACTGGAACGATCTCAGCTGCCGTGCCGGTCATGAAAACTTCATCGGCAAGGTATAGCGCTTCGCGGGCAATATTTTCTTCCCGTACCGTGTAGCCCATTTCTTTCGCCAGCACCATGATTGAGTCTCGGGTGATGCCCGGTAGGATAGCGCTGGTGGCCGGGGGGGTAGAGAGGACCCCATTACGTACCACAAAAATATTTTCACCGGCACCTTCAGAAAGGTAACCGTCAACGCTGAGGGCGATCCCTTCGGCATAACCGTGGCGGCGCGCTTCACTGCCAACCAGCAGCGATGACAGATAGTTCCCCCCCGCTTTGGCAGCGGTAGGAATGGTATTTGGCGCGGCGCGGTTCCAGCTGGAAATCATCGCATCGACACCATTTTCAAGAGCCTCTTCGCCAAGGTACGACCCCCATGGGAAAGCTGCAACAATCAGATCCATTTCGGTATCAACCGGCGGGCAGACCCCTAGCCCAACATTGCCGACATAGCCCAGTGGACGAATGTAAGCCGATTCTAGTTTGTTGGCGCGAATCGTCTCGCGGCATATTTCCATTAGCTCTTCAGAGGAGTATGGGATCGGAAAGCGGTAAATTTTTGCCGAGTTTTTGAGGCGATCCATGTGTTCCTTATGGCGGAAAACAATCGGGCCTTTTGGCGTGTTGTAGCATCGAATGCCTTCAAAAACCGACGTGCCGTAGTGCATAGCATGGGTTAGGACGTGAACGTTCGCCTCTGCCCAGGGAACCATTTCACCATTAAACCAAATATAATCTGCTGTTTTTGCCATGTTGTGTTCCTTCCTTATACACTAATCTCGGTTTTCCAATATTGTTGTATCGACGGTGCGAATATCCCAAAGCTTTTCTATCTGATTGATAAGCGTACTGATGGGGCGATCGCTGTCGACGATAATTTCGACACTCGCAATTTTGCTTTCATGATTTTGGGTCGCCACCACTTTTTTTATAATAAAGCCGCGGTGACGGATAACGCGTAATACGCGTTCTAGTAATACTGGTTTATCATCCGCTTTGATGTCGAGTAAATATCTTTCCATTAGGTATTCTCCAGCATATCTTGGTTGGCAGCGCCGGGCGGAACTAACGGCCACACATTTTCTTCTTCAGAGATCAGTACGTGAAGTAAGTATGCCGTTTTACTGGCTAGCATCTCTTTTAAAGCCGGTTCAACGTCTTCTTTCTTGGTGATGGTTTTTCCCGGAATACCAAAAGCACTCGCCAGTACGACAAAATCAGGGTTGTCATCTAAGATCGTTTCGCTGTGGCGGCCATCAAAGAACAGCGATTGCCACTGTCTTACCATGCCCAGGCGCTGGTTATTGATCAGCACCATCTTCACTGGAATTTGCTTACGCTTTAGCGTACCCAGCTCTTGCACATTCATCATGAATGAGCCATCTCCCGAGATCAGGATCGATTCATCATCTGGCCTGGCGACTTTGGCCCCCATCGCCGCGGGCAAACCAAAGCCCATCGTACCCAAGCCGGCAGAAGTAATGTAGTTTTGCGGCTGGCGCGGCTGGGTATGTTGCGCTGCCCACATTTGGTGCTGGCCGACGTCGGTTGAGATCATCGCGCTGTCAGGCATCATGTCTGAGAGTTGCTTCAGCAACAGTGGCGCATAAATAAGATCGCCCGGGTGGTTATAGCGCCATTTGAAATCAGACCGTACCCTTTCACTGTGCCGGACCCAGGGCGTGATGTCTTGTGATAGCTCTAACTGTGGCAAAATCACATTAACATCGCCACGCAGGGGGGCATGGGCATGACGCAGCTTGCTGAACTCTGCGGCATCAATATCTAAGTGAATCACTTTGGCATGCGGGGCAAAGGTATCCAGTTTACCCGTCACCCGATCATCAAAACGGGCACCGACAACAATCAATAAGTCCGATTCTTGCACCACTAAGTTAGCAGCCTTGGTACCGTGCATACCGAGCATCCCCAAGTAGTGCGGGTCATGGCGTTCCACGGTACCCAACCCTTTAAGCGTACTCACGGAAGGCATTGGGTTAAGGCGTAGAAACGAACGGACAGTCTCGGTTGCTTTGGCCAGTTGCACCCCTCCGCCGACATAAAGCACCGGGCGCTGACTTTCAGACAAAAGACGCTGTGCTGCAGCGATCGACTCTGTTGTTGCCACGGGCATGGCGGGAGGCTCAATAAGTGGCAGTACTTCGACGGGGGCTTGGGCAAGCTGCACATCTTTGGCGATATCAACAATAACCGGACCCGGTCGGCCAGCTTTGGCAACGATGAATGCCTCCGCTAACGTTGGGGCAAGGTCGTTGATATCCGTGACGAGATAGCTGTGTTTGGTACAGGATAATGACATGCCTATCACATCCATTTCCTGGAAGGCATCGGTACCGATATGCGAACTGGCTACCTGTCCGGTTATCGCGACCAGCGGAACCGAATCAAGAAACGCATCGGCTAAACCGGTGACGAGATTGGTCGCCCCGGGGCCTGATGTTGCCATGCAGACCGCGACATCCTGAGTGGCTCGAGCCATACCAATTGCAGCCATTGCTGCCCCTTGTTCATGGCGGCAAAGAATGTGTTCGACACCACCATCATATAGCGCGTCATAGATTGGCATGATCGCGCCGCCTGGATAACCAAATATCGTGGCTATCCCCTGTTGTTGCAGCGCTGTAACAACTAACTCTGCCCCTGTCATCGCTGCTCCCCTTTCCCTGCTTGCGAGTTGCTGAAAGACGTATCGCTAGTTCTTTCAGCCTATTTACGTCCAGTGTTTAAAAAAAAGCCCCCGAACCGGTTTGGTGCGGGGGCTTTCTGCGTTTGTTGTGTTTGGTGTTACCTTACGCCTGCCAGCCCCTCTCGCGGTAAAATAATCACCACGATGACGTTAATAATGAGTGCAATGGCTTTGGCGTTAAATGGCATCTACTGTCTGTCCAGTTTTTATTGTTTATTTGTTGCTCTTCTTAATTGGTAACACAGACATGGCTCGCATGACAAGGAAAAACTTAAGATTTCTTTGCAAATGATCTGCATAAATAGGCTATTTGTGAAACGGAGTTGATGACGTTTATTAACTTATTTGTCTGCCATATCATCAGGATGATTAAAAATGCCGCTTGCCATTGTTCATAGCAGAGCTTGTGTTGGTGTTGATGCGCCAGCCGTCACGGTTGAAGTGCATCTGAGTAACGGAATGCCAGCTTTTAATTTAGTCGGCTTGCCAGAGACAACGGTCAAAGAAGCCCGTGATAGAGTCAGAAGTGCGATTGTTAATACCAATTTTGAATTCCCGTCCCGGCGGATCACCGTGAATTTGGCACCCGCAGATTTACCCAAAGAAGGGGGACGGTTTGATCTGCCTATTGCCTTGGGTATCCTTGCCGCATCAGGTCAAATTCCAGCAAATAAGCTGAAAGATCATGAGTTTTTAGGTGAATTGGCGTTGTCTGGTGAATTGCGAATGGTTAAAGGTGCGCTGCCTGCCGCTTTAGCGGCGATGAAAGCCCGGCGCTGTTTGGTCGTGCCTGATGATAATGGTGATCAGGTTGCCCTGGTGGGTAAAGAACAGCATAAGTCGGCTGCAGGTTTATTAACGGTTTGCGCCCATTTGTGTGGTCAGCAACAGTTGCGGTTGCACTATCGGAGTGAAGCTGAAATTGAACTGGAAAGGCCGGATTTCACCCGTGATATGCAAGATATTATTGGTCAGCAACAAGGTAAGCGGGCATTGGAAATTGCTGCTGCCGGTAGCCATAATTTGCTGTTTCTGGGGCCGCCCGGCACGGGGAAAACCATGCTGGCATCACGGCTGTGTGATTTGTTGCCTGACATGGATCACGAGGAGGCGCTGGAAACCGCGGCGGTTGCTTCGCTAACGCAACAAGCCCTGCACGAAGGGAATTGGTTAAAACGCCCTTTTCGTACCCCGCATCACTCTAGTTCAATGGCTGCACTCGTGGGTGGCGGATCTGTCCCGAAACCGGGTGAGATCTCGCTGGCCCATAACGGTATTTTGTTTCTTGATGAGATGCCGGAATTTGATCGAAAAGCCCTTGATTCGTTGAGAGAACCCTTAGAATCGGGGGAGATCGTGATTTCGCGTGCCACCAGCAAAACGTGTTTTCCGGCCCGCTTTCAACTAATAGGCGCCCTTAATCCCAGTCCGACAGGTTATTACGAAGGTAATCAAACCCGGACCAATCCGCAGGCCATATTGCGGTATCTAGGCCGCCTTTCCGGTCCGCTTCTTGACAGGTTTGATATGTCGATTGAAATTCCCGCCCTGCCCCGTGGCACATTGGCCGAAGGCGGTGATCGTGGTGAGCCCAGCGAGGTGATAAAGCGGCGGGTTCTTCAGGCCCGGCAAGTGATGTTGGCGCGTGGTGGGAAAGTCAATGCCCTGTTATCGATCCGAGAGCTGGATAAGCATTGCGAATTAGCGAAAGCGGATGCCCAATTTTTGGAAGCGGCGTTGCACCAGCTGGGGTTGTCGGTTCGTGCCTATCACCGGATCATCAAGGTGGCCAGGACTATTGCCGATCTGGGGGGTAAAGAACACATTGAGCGGGGGCATTTAGCGGAAGCGCTTGGTTACCGCTCGATGGATCGGTTATTAAAAAGGCTGACGGCACAGGTGATATAGCCGATAAAAAAAGGGCCTCTGGCCCTTTCTGAACAAAGACGGAAACTTACTTTTTCAACAGGAAGTTAACCAGTTCAAAATACTCTTCAGTCGATTTAATCTTACCGGCTTGTACCAGGTACTTGTTGTTAACAATCACCGCAGGGACACCAGTTAAGCCGCTGTCCGTGAAGGCTTTATTGGAGCGGTTTACCATAGAGTTAACGGCAAAGCTGTTGTAGGCACCATCAAAATCCTCGGCACTCATGCCTTCATCGATAAAGATTTGACGAAGTTCCTGATCGTTGCGAGGGGGCTTTTTCATGGTGTGAATACGGTTAAACAGTACTGGGGTCATTTTGTCCTCCACCCCCATAACCACGGCCGTCGAATAGGCTTTACTCATGGAATTACCCATTGGACCGCCCATGAACGACACATGGTTTTTTTGTAGTTTAGCGTTGTCTGGCAACGTTTTTTTCAGTGCCTGAATCATGGGTTCAAAGCTATGACAGTGCGGGCAGTAGAAAGAGAAGAACTCTGTCACTATCGGGCTGCTTGATTGGGGCAGTTCAAGCACTTTGTAATGATCGCCTTCCGTAAACTTGGCCGCGTGAACGGAAAAAGACAATAAGGCTACGCTGGCTAGAGCGAGTAGTTTCTTCATCATGTTTAGGTGTACTCCCTGAGGTATTAACAGAAATAGCACCGGGCTATTTCTTTTGTTATGGGTGGAACTGTTTATTGTGAGGATCTTACCACTGCGGCATCAGCTGTAGTGGGGGTTCATTTAAAGCAGCCAGTTGTTCTTTAAATGAAAGCACTTGGCCTTCCCAGTATTTTGCATCAGCAAACCATGGGAATGCACGCGGAAATGCCGGATCTTGCCAGCGTTTTGCTAACCAGGCCATATAGTGCACCATTCTAAGACCGCGTAAAGGCTCAATTAGTTGCAATTCTTTGGGGTTAAAGTCAGCAAATTCGCTATAAGCTTCCAGCAGAGTATCTAGCTGGGCCATTTGGTCATGGCGCTCGCCGTTTAACAACATCCATAAATCCTGCACGGCTGGACCATTTCGCGCATCATCCAGGTCGACAAAGAGTGGTCCGTCACGCCACATTATATTGCCGGGATGGCAGTCGCCATGAAGGCGAATGGATTGCCAGTCTGTATGCCAGTGCTGGCTGAGTTCGCGGATCAGTAAATCCAGATCGGAAAAAAAGACGGTTTTAAGGTGATCTGGAATAAAATCCGCATTTTCTAAAATCTGGCGAGGTTGGTGAAGGTATTCATCCAGCCCGATGGTGGGGCGATGGATAAATGCTTTGCTCTGGCCGGCACGGTGGATACGGCCGAGAAAGCGCCCGACCCACTCAAGCTGGTCAAGGTTATCCACTTCAAATTGGCGACCGCCAACACTTGGGAACAGTGCAAAACGATGTTGCTCAAAATGCATCAAGGTTTCACCCGCAAAGGCGATAGGTGCTGCTACCGGAATTTCGTGTTCAGCAAGTTCATGAGTAAAATCGTGCTCTTCCTGAATTTGCTCATTACTCCAGCGTTGCGGGCGATAGAACTTGACCACATAACGCTCGCCGTCTTCGGCTTTAAATTGATAGACGCGATTTTCATAGCTGTTAAGCGCCAGTAATCCTGATTCGGCCCGTACACCAGTACTTTCAATGGCGTCGAGCAATAAATCAGGAGTCAGATCGGAAAAACTAAAGCCTTGTTGTGTCATGGTGACCAATTCCGAAACCTAGGTAATTAAAGCGGTAGTATATCATCATATTGAAAAAGGGCCTGATTAGGCCCTTTTCTGGCTCATAGTGATGAACTGGGTTAGCGAAGTTCGCCGATAAACCGGCTCTCGGTCTGTAGCCGGATTTTGTTTTCCCCTTCGCCTCTTTCCAGAATAAAAGTGATATCCGCAATGGGGGTTTTCAATAAATAAGGATCAACCCCCAGGCTGATTGGCAAGGTATAAATTTCGCCTGCAGAAATAGTCACTGTTTGCGGGCCATACCATTCAACGTCTTCCAGTCCATCGACCGCGAGCGTGTAGGTGGTATCCTGCTGGGTTTTATTGAGAATTTTTAAGGTATAGGTATTTTCTATCAGGCCTTCATTATTGATCCGGAATAAATCGTTGCGGTCACGCAGAACATCCAGCCCCATAGGCTGCACAGAGGCGAGTAAGTATAAGAACAGGCCTGCCATGGCGACCATGACCGCACCATAGCCGAGCAGTTTAGGACGCAAAACATGGGTTTTATGCCCTTCTAGCTTATGCTCTGTGGTATAGCTGATCAGGCGTGTCTCATACCCCATGCGTTCCATGGTCTGATCACAAGCATCGACACAGGCTCCGCAGTTAATGCATTCATATTGCAGGCCGTCACGAATATCGATCCCGGTCGGGCATACCTGAACACACAGGTCACAGTCAATACAGTCACCCAGCCCTAACGCTTTCGGATCTTTTTTACGCGGACGCGGCCCGCGAGCTTCCCCGCGTTCAGCATTATAACCAACGATGTAAGTATCTTTGTCGAACATCGCGGATTGGAAGCGGGCGTAAGGGCACATATGGATACAGACAATAGAACGCATCCAGCCTGCATTGGCATAGGTACAACCGGCAAAAAACAGTACCCAGAAACCGGCCCAGAAGCCGACATTAAAGGTGAAAAAATCGATAACCAATTCTTTTATTGGCAAAAAATAGCCAACAAAAGTGAGGCCGGTAGCCAATGCTACGGCCCACCAGGCGGTATGTTTCAGGATTTTCCTGCCCAGCAATTTTCCGGTCATTGGCAGGGAATCTTGCTTACGGCGCTTATTGGCGGCGCCTTCGAGTTTTTCTTCAAACCAGATATAGATGAAGGTCCAGACCGTTTGCGGACAGAAATAACCACACCAGACGCGTCCCAGAAAAGTGGTCACAAAAAACAGAGCAAAGGCCGCAATCATGAACAGGACGGCCAGCAGGGTTAAATCTTGCGGCCATAGGGTAGTGCCAAAGAAGTTAAACTGCTGGTGGCCAATATCCAGTAAAATAGCCTGACGGTCACCATAAGAAATCCACGGTACGCCCATAAAAAGCAGCATAAACAGCCACCCCATACGTTGGCGCAATTTCTGATAAATTCCTTTAACGGCACGGACATAGATTTGATTGCTTGGATTGAAACGATCGGAGGTGCCTTTGTGCGTCTTGGGATTAAATTGCTGCGCGGTGACATCCTTGATTTTAATTTTCTCGTGGCTCATGACATGACTTCCTCGGGCTTCCTTATACTGAATTAGCAAAAGGCTTCCGGCTCAGGTACGTTGCCTGACCGATATGTAAATTATAATAAGCAGATGTTGTTAATTATATAACACCTCGTGGGCCGATTACTCTAACAAGGTCATAGTTTCAGCAATAGGTGGCGTGAGTGGGGGCTATAGCGGGGAAGAGGGCTGATCTGATGATCAGCCATGATGAAATACCCGAGGATGTAACAGGGTCAGTCTTATTTTATAATGCCGCGAGCACGTAATATCGCAGTTTTGAAATCATTTTCGCAATCTTTAGCGATGCCCGGGATCATTGTTTTATCATCGCTGTTGCGCATTTTCAGATGATAGATCAGCACGTCATCGGTCAAGTCTTCTAATTGACCTTCGTATTTTGCTTCTTCAGCCAGTTTGATAAGAAATTGAACCAGGTTGAGATCTGGGTCTTTTTTCCATTCAGGGTGGATCAATTCAATCAGTTCGTTAACGCGATGGGTCTTCATTTTTTCTCCACAATTAAGGCTGAGCTGAAAATATTGTTATATTTTATGGCGGGTAAATTATAACAAACTTTGGATTGATACAAATGGTAACAAGGCCGTGATACGGCGGCAGGAGGCATAATGCTAGGTGAAAAATGATCGGGATGAACAAAAGGCAGCGAGGGTAGCACTGCCTTTGACTGATAGCCCCCGTAAGGACGAGGATTAAGCGGCTTGCTCGTTATCAGGGGTTACACCAACTGGCTCGTGGACCGGCATGGTGTGAACGTCTGCAACGTGCTGAGGCACTTTTTTTGTTTTAAACCTTGGAGCAAAAGTGCTGCTGCGTAAACGAGATGGACTGCGAGGGGTGGTACTTATATACCTGGCCGGGGATGCAGGGCGCATGATTTACCTAGTGTCAGGCTCATCCGTGGCCAAAAAATAAAATCAATACCTCCGCAGGGGTAACCCCATAGGCAAAGCCCGTCCGGAACCGAGATATTGGGTTTTTCGTGTTATTTTCGGCGCAGAGAATAGCAACAAGCGAATGATAAGTCGAGCAAACTATGAGCGCTTAATGTGGTGTTTTTCGTCAATTTTATGTTGAATAGAAAGAGAATGTAGGGCTTGTGTTGCAAGTGTGAAGATAAGCTGTTTCACAGCCATGGCTTTATGGTGTAATGCAGAAACTATTATAAAAAAGAGCCTGTGTAGAGAGGGTGAATGGAACACGATCAGCAGCGATTAGTCGTTAATCGCAACTTGTCTTATAAATTAGCAGAATCAATCGGACAACGTATATTACAGGGAGAAACAAAGCCCGGTGACATTTTACCGGGAGAAGTTGAACTCGGTGAAATGTACGGCGTCAGCCGTACTGCGGTTCGCGAAGCGATCAAGATGCTGGCGGCGAAAGGTATGGTATTGCCCCGCCCGCGTATTGGCACCCGAGTCTTGCCAAAGCGTAACTGGAATTATCTCGATCAGGATTTACTGGCCTGGTTGAATTTTGATGAACATTGCGAATTAGTGGCAGAGTTTCAGCAGGTACGACTCACCTTAGAGCCAGAGGCCGCGGCGTTGACTGCTCTGAATGCCAGTGATAGCGATCGGGATGAACTACAGGCCCTGATGCAGGAAATGCATAGTCTGGGTAAGCATTTTGATCAGAATAAATGGATTGAAGTCGATACGCGGTATCATCAACTGATCTATTTTGCTTCCGGTAACCATTTTATCAGTCCGTTTGGTAATTTGTTTAAAGCGGTTTTTGAAAACTATTTCCGTATTATTACCCGGGATCGGTTATTGAAGCTGGATATTCATCAACGTATTGTTGATGGCATTATCGCGCGAGATCCTGACGCGGCCCGCCGAGCTACGGTTGAGCTGCTAAAATAGCGAGCAGCATTTTTCTTTAAAAACACCAATGGTCAAGGTGAGTTTTGGTTCATGTTCATCATCAGAGAGATTATTTTTAAGGCTGTTTCAGGTTGAGCTTACAAGTGTAAGTTCAACTGTGTCATACTGCTTATGTTTTGAACATGAAACCTACGTTGGGATGGCTGAGATGAGTAAGAATATGGCGCTAAAGCCAGAATATTCGACAGCTGAAGAAGTGGCTAATAGTATCAGCCATGGCTTCGGGATGATTTTTGGTATCGTGGGCCTGGTTTTATTGTTGCTTCAGGCGATAGATGCCAATGCCGATGCTCTGAGCCTTGTCAGCCTGAGTATTTATGGGAGCAGCATGATATTGCTGTATCTCGCGTCTACTTTATACCATGCGATCCCTTTTGAACGGACCAAACGCGCCCTGAAAACCTTTGATCACTGTGCAATCTATCTGCTGATTGCCGGTACTTATACCCCTTTCTTGCTGATTTCATTACGCACCCCTTTGGCCATCACGTTAATGACCGTGATATGGGGCTTGGCACTGATAGGAATCGCGCTGAAAATTATCTTTGTCTACCGCTTTAAACGCCTGTCGCTGGTGACGTACCTTACCATGGGCTGGTTATCGTTGATTGCGATCTATCAACTGGCCTTGTCGCTATCGCATGGCGGCCTAGTGTTGCTTGGCTTAGGCGGAGTGATCTATTCGCTGGGCGTGGTGTTTTACGTTAATGATCGTATTCCTTATAACCACGCCATCTGGCATCTGTTTGTGCTCGGCGGTACGATGTGCCATTTCTTTGCTATCTACTATTACGTCAAGCCGATTTAAACTGCCGGGTCAGATAGTCAAAGAGAGCGATCTCGCTCTCTTTATTGCTGTCTAGTCGATTAGTTACGCCAGAAGGCCGGAAAGAACACCACTAAGACGGTCAGTATTTCCAGGCGCCCCATCAGCATCCCGAAGCTCAGGACCCATTTGGCGAGATCCGGCAGCGTCGCAAAATTACCGGTCGGGCCAATGACATTGCCCATCCCCGGCCCGACATTGGCAACCGCAGTGACGGCTCCGGTAACACTGGTTACCGGGTCTAACCCCAGGAGGCCAAGTATGGCGGCAATAAGTACGATCGTGATGATAAAGGTTAAGGCGAATGCGACCACTGAGCGGACGATGCTTTCTGTGACCGGCCGGCCGTTATAACGCTGGATGAACATTCCTGACGGATGGATCAGCTGCATCATTTGTTTGCGCAATAAGGCAAAAGCGACCTGAAAGCGGAAGATCTTGATCCCGCCAGCCGTTGAACCCGAACATCCCCCGACCAGCATAATAAAGGCAAAGATAATGCTTGGCAGTGGACCCCAGGACGTAAAGTCATCAAGGCCGAACCCGGTGGTGGTGACGACTGAAATGATGTTAAACAGCGAAACTCTAAATGCATCGCTAAAGGCGTAATCCAGTTTCCAGGTTAACCACAATGCCACGATCAGCCCTGCAGTCAGAACCAATAATGTGAAGCCACGTACCTGGGCGTCGGTCAGTAGTGCTGCGGCACTTTTTTTCCGCAAAACCTGGACGAATAGCAGAAACGGTAACCCACCCGCGAACATGAAAACAATCGCGACCCAGTGAGCACTGTTGGAAAAGTGATTCATTGAACCATCTGAGGTTGAGTAGCCTCCGGTTGATAAGGTAGTGAACGCATGGTTTATGGCATCGAAGGTGTTCATCCCTGTCATGATAAAACCGAGAATACACAGCAGAGTCAGGACCAGATAGACGATCACGATATTCTTCGCCACGCTCTTGGTTCGAGGTGAGCTTTTCTCTGACCAGTCTGATGATTCCGTCTGGAACAGGCGCATTCCCCCGACGTTGAGCATCGGCAGGATCGCGACCCCCATGACAATGAAGCCAATCCCCCCGAGCCATTGTAAGGTGGAACGCCATAGCAGAATACTCGGTGCCATATCATCCAGACCGCTGAGCACCGTCGAACCGGTCGTGGTGATCCCCGACATGGTTTCAAAGTAAGCATCGGTAAAGCTGATATGGTTGATAAACACGAAGGGTAATGCGGCAAAGGCACTGGCAATCGTCCACACCAGCGTGGTGATCAGGAACATATCCCTGACCCCTAATTTAAACTTCTGGGTACGGCCAAATGTCAGGCACAGAAAAGCCACGGTATGGGTGATGAATACCGCAATGGCAAAATCGATAAACCCGCCGGTGCCGGTAAAAAAGGCGACCAGAGTCGGGACGTACATGAACAGGGCTATCTTAGATAGAACCAGCCCAATTACGAATAATATGGGACGAAAATTGACCATAATGTTATACAGGTAGTCTTACAAGAAGAACGGGCTTGGTTGGAATAAGCGCTCAACATCTGGGATATATTTTTTATCAACCAGGAACATCACGACGTGATCATCCTGCTCTATTAATGTGCGGTCGTGGGCAATCAGTACTTCATCGCCACGAACCACTGCGCCAATGGTGGTACCCGGTGGAAGCTTGATATCACCAATGGCACGGCCAACGACTTTCGAGGTGCTGGAATCACCGTGGGCGATAGCCTCAATGGCTTCAGCGGCCCCGCGGCGCAATGAAGAGACATTGACAATATCGGCTCTGCGGACATGGGTCAGTAAGGCTGAAATGGTTGCCTGCTGTGGGGAGATCGCGATATCAATATTGCCGCCTTGCACTAAGTCCACATACGCACCGCGCTGGATCAGCACCATGACTTTTTTGGCGCCCATGCGTTTGGCCAGCATCGCCGACATGATGTTGGCTTCATCGTCATTGGTTACCGCAATGAACACATCAATTTGCTCAATATGCTCTTCGCTCAGCAGTTCCTGATCTGAGGCATCCCCACAGAAGACGATGGTATTTTCCAGCATTTCTGACAGATTTTCTGCGCGTTCAGGATTACGTTCAATCAGCTTAACACTGTAAGACTGCTCCAGACGACGAGCCAGACCTGCCCCGATATTACCGCCGCCGACAATCATCAGGCGTTTGTATGGTTTCTCAAGACGTTGCAGTTCACTCATTACCGAACGGATATGGTTACTGGCTGCCACGAAGAACACTTCGTCATCAGCTTCGATAATGGTGGTACCTTGCGGCCTAATCGGCTGCCCCTGGCGAAAAATGGCGGCAACACGCGTATCGACATGCGGCATGTGTTCGCGAAGTGCCGACAGGGCATTACCGACCAGCGGGCCACCGTAATAGGCTTTAACGGCGACCAGACCGACTTTATCTTCAGCAAAACCGACCACCTGCAGCGCGCCTGGATACTCGATCAAGCGTTCGATATACCCGGTAACCAGTTCTTCCGGGGCAATCAGGTGATCAACCGGTACGGCATCTGACTGGAATAACAACTCTTTTTCTTTGAGGTATTCCGGCGACCGGATGCGAGCGACCCGGTTGGGAGTATTGAACAGAGAAAAGGCGATTTGGCAGGCGATCATGTTGGTTTCGTCAGAGTTAGTGACGGCAACCAACATGTCGGCATCCTGAGCGCCAGCTTCACGCAAGGTACGGGGGTGGCTGGCAAAACCTTGTACAACCCGCAGGTCATATTTATCCTGCAATTCACGCAGGCGTTTAGGGTCTTTATCAACGATAGTAATATCATTGTTTTCACCGACAAGGTTCTCAGCCAGTGTGCCACCGACCTGGCCGGCGCCGAGAATGATAATTTTCATAGCATATGCCTGATTATATTCTTCTGTATTGGTTACAACGACCACAGTACCAGAACATCCTGAGATGTTCTGGTACTGTGGTCGTTAGCCTTGTGACCGTTAGCGCTTTTGTAACACGGCGTAGTAGAAACCATCCATGTCTGACTCACCGGGCAAGATCTGACGACCGGGCTGTTCCGGATCGCTGTCGGCTTCTTGGCCTCTATTGATCAGGGTGGCATCGGCGGTACGGGCCAGGAAGTTTTTCACTTGCTGGCTGTTTTCCTGCGGTGTGATTGAACAGGTAGCATAGACCAGAGTCCCGCCAGGTTTCAGTTGCTGCCACATCGCGTCGAAAATCTCAGCCTGCAGGCTGGCCAGTGCTTCGATATCATCTGCGCGACGTAGCCACTTGATATCAGGGTGACGGCGGATCACACCGGTTGCAGAGCAAGGGGCATCAAGCAGGATTCGATCGAACTTCTCTCCTTGCCACCAATCGGCAGGATAACGGGCATCGGCACACAGCACCGTTGCATCCAGCTGCAAGCGTTCCAGATTTTCGTGAACTCGCAGCAGGCGCCTTTCATCGCAATCAATTGCCACGACCTTGGCTGTTGGCTGGCGCTCCATGATATGGGCCGTTTTACCACCGGGGGCTGCACAACAATCGAGAATTAATTCACCGGCTTGTGGCTGCAGGTAATCGACAGCCAACTGTGCGGCACTATCCTGTACCGAAGACCAGCCATCAGCAAAGCCAGGCAACTTACTGACATCACAAGGAGCCAATAAACGTAGCGCGTCAGCGGCTTCTGGGTGTAATTCGGTTTCGATACCCGCCTCATCAAGAAGCTTGCGGTATTCCTCTCGGGTGTGGTGCTGGCGGTTTACCCGTAGCCACATTGGTGCCTTGGTATTGTTTGCCGTAACAATCGCTTCCAGCTGTTCCGGGTAGCTTTGTTTTAGCAGCTTTAGTAACCAGCCGGGGTGGCCATATTTACCGGCATCATGGCTCATTGCCTTGGCATCTAAACTTTCCTGCTGGCGTTGGTAGTTACGCAAAATGGCATTAATTAAACCGCGCAGCTGGGGTTTCTTGAGATCTTTGGTCGCATTAACGGTTTCTGCGACAGCGGCGTGAGCGGGTATGCGCATGTGGCCTAGTTGGTACAAACCCACCAAAATCAAATGGTGGAATACACGTTGTTTACCTTTCAAGGGCTTATCCATTAGCTGTGTCGTAATGGATTCTAAACGTGGCAGCCAGCGTAGTACGCCGTAGCAGATCTCTTGCAGCAAGGCATGGTCACGATCTCGAATTTGCTGCTGGGCTGCAGGTAGTGCAGCTGAAAGGGATTGCCCCTGATCAACAACCTGATAAACAACTTGGGCTGCTGCGGCTCTTACGTTCATACGTATTTCCTGAAATTAGTTTCCACGTAGCCATCACGATCTTGCTACTTCGCTCAATAATGGCATCGAAAGCGCCCCATTATACGGATAAATTTTGTATAAAAATGGTACGCATGCTTTTTGGCTCTTGAACGTAGTCGCGTCGTGTTGAACCGCTATGGTCAGAGTCGTTATAGTTTTCAATGATGTTGCAAAGAAAAAAGCCAGTGGCTGGGCACAGGCTTCAGACTTTACAATTACAGTTCGGTGCCAGGTTCAAACCATTCTCGGCGCGAGTTGAGTAAATCTTGCGCTTTCATCGCTTTCTTTCCGGGAGGTTGAAGCTCGGTGAGGCGTAATGCGCCTTTTCCGGTCGCGACGGCAATGCCTTGCTTGTCTGCTGACAGGATCGTGCCCGGAACTTTACCCTGGCTGTCTTCTTCAACAACGGCTTGCCACACTTTGACATTCTGCCCGGCAACTTCAAAGAAGCTCATCGGCCATGGATTGAAGGCGCGAATGCAGCGCTCAATGGCGGCGGCATCCATGGTCCAGTCAATCTTTGCTTCTTCTTTGCTTAATTTCTTTGCATAGTTTGCCAGTTCATCATTTTGCTTTTCAGCAACTGCCGTACCCGCGGCAATATTGGCTAAACAATCAATCAATGCCTCAGGACCGAGCCCGGCCAGCTTTTCATACATGGTGGCGCTGGTGTCTGCGGCTTCAATAGGTAAGGTTGCGATACTCAGCATATCACCTGTATCGAGGCCTTCGTCCATCTGCATGATGGTGACGCCTGTTTCCTCATCACCGGCCCAGATGGCGCGCTGAATCGGTGCGGCTCCCCGCCAACGAGGCAGGATCGAGCCGTGCACATTGATACAGCCCAGCTTGGGTGTTTCCAGCACTTCAGTTGGCAGGATCAGGCCATATGCCACGACGACCATGAGATCGGCATTGAGGGCTTTCAGTTCTTGCTGAGCTGCTTCATTGCGCAGCGATGCGGGCTGATAAACCGGAATATCACTCGCTAGGGCGATATTTTTAACTGGGCTGGCGGTTAATTTTTTACCGCGGCCGGCAGGGCTGTCCGGTTTGGTGTAAACGGCGATAACTTCATGCTGTGAAGACAACAACGCCGCCAGATGACGGGCGGCGAAGTCAGGTGTACCAGCAAAAACAATACGTAACGGTTTGCTCAAGGTAACCTCTAATGATTAATTTTTGTCGTGAATACGCTTCAGTTTTTCTAGCTTTTGCTTGATGCGCTGACGCTTCAGTGGTGACAGGTAGTCAACAAAGAGTTTTCCTGCCAGGTGGTCAAGTTCATGCTGCACGCAGATAGCCAGCAGATCATCGGCATCAAAGCTAAATTCATTACCGTCGCGATCGAGGGCTTTTACGGTCACTTCCGCAGCGCGCGAAACCAGTGCTCTGGCACCGGGAACAGATAAGCAGCCTTCTTCGATACCATCGTCACCGCGTTTGTCGGTGATTTCCGGGTTGATCAGCACCATAGGTTGGTCGCGTTCTTCAGAAATATCAATCACAACTATACGCTGATGAATATCAACCTGGGTTGCTGCCAGGCCAATACCCTCTTCGTCATACATGGTTTCTAACATGTCATCGACAATTTTCTGGATTTCAGGTGTGACGGCTTCTACGGGTTTGGCGACAGTGCGTAAACGCTCATCAGGGAATATTAATACTTGTAATACTGACATAGGTACTCGGAAAAATTGAACTGTGCTAAAAACGGAAATAGCTTACTTGCTCTAATTCTAGTCATTTTAAAGATCAAATAACAGCATTGGCTGTATAACATCGTCAGTGATAATCATTGAAGGGAAGAATTCTTTGCATTATTAGTCAAGAGAATGAACAGATTGCGGTGTAGTAGATTAGGGAGCTATCAGCAGACTTGGTAAGTATCCGATGTATTTGGAACAACGAAAAGTTGAACTGTGCCCAAAACCATTATCTGTTCGCCAAGTTGCCTTGGACATCTTTCTAAGCGGATGACACCTTTGATGCTTGCACTTATATCATTCAGTGGTTATCTACAGGGAAGGCTCGGCATGAGAGCGTGCGTCTTATTGTTTATTGTGATTTCTTCATTTTCTGTTTGTTGGGCGGATACGACGCTACCCAGTGTAAAGAAAAATATTCCCGAGGTTTATACGGTCAAAAAAGGCGATACCCTATGGGATATCTCGGCACATTTTCTTGAAAACCCGTGGTTATGGCCACAGCTTTGGCAAGCCAATGCTTATATTAAAAATCCGCACTTGATCTATCCGGGGGATCAATTGCACCTTGTATGGGTTAATGGCCGTCCTCAGTTACAATTTAAAAAAAATGTCGTGATCTCACCCCAAATACGTGTTCAACACTCTGCGATCACCACATTGCAAGAAACGTTGATGCTTCCTTACCTGGCTGACAATAAATTAATCACCGAGCAACGTCTCGCTCAACTTCCCCGGGTTTTGGGGGCAAGCGAACAGCGCGGATATATGTCTCGCGGAGATAAAGTGTGGGTTGATTCTGAGTTATTGCTAGGCACTGAGTGGTGGGTGTATCGTGTCGCCGCGGAGTTTGTGCGAAAAGATAGGCCTGATGGAAAAGTGATATCACTCAAAGAGGTGGCAAAGCTTAGAG
This sequence comes from Photobacterium sp., assembly GCF_057456235.1. Lineage (NCBI taxonomy): Bacteria > Pseudomonadati > Pseudomonadota > Gammaproteobacteria > Vibrionales > Vibrionaceae > Photobacterium > Photobacterium sp. The sequence continues at coordinate 69,828 of NZ_JBVCPH010000020.1, forward strand.
CGTTGGAAATACAAGAAAATATGAGCTTAATGACGGTGGAATCTTTTCGGCAAGAGATCAGTCAAAACGATATTTTATTGCCTGCCCCCTTAACGGTATCAGACGTTGATATGCATTTTTCCCCATCAAAGCCGCCAGCTGATATTCAGGCGAGTGTTTTAGGGAATCTAGAAGGGCATAGCTATATAGCGACGTCTCAAGTCGTCGTGCTTGATCGTGGTCATCTGGATAATTTAACAGCGGGTAATGTGTTGCAGTTATTTAAACCTGGTGCAAAAGTAACCGGGAATAAAGGTGATTATGCTTATAAAAATGAACATGGCTGGTTACCTGAAAAACAGCAGCTCAGCAGTCTTCTCATTGGTGAGGTCATGGTTATCCGACCATATGAATATTTTAGTCTGGCGGTAGTAACCCGGAGCCTGCAACCTTTTCGTGCCGGGATGCTTGCTTTACCTCCGCGTTTAACGGATTGATGAGTAAAACATTAGAGAGTTGGCTGATCCTGGCTGCTGTTCCTTATTTGGGTGGCAACCGGATCAGTAAGCTCTTACAATATACGACCCCTCAACAATTGCTCTCGATGCCCGCGGAACAGTTGCGGATAATCGGACTTTCAGAGCAACAGGTTCACGCCCTCCACCACCCCAAACGCCAGCGGATTGAAACCTGTTTGGCTTGGGCTGAGCAACGTGGGCAATCTATTCTCACGTTGGATTCACCGCATTACCCGGCGCTTTTAAAAGAGATAGCTTCCGCTCCCCCATTATTGTTCGTTCGTGGTGAAACGCACTGGTTGCGCGAGCCACAGCTTGCGGTTATCGGCAGTCGCTCTGCCAGTATCGATGGTCGTGAGGCGGCGTATCATTTTTCAGCCGCGCTGGTCGCTGCCAATTATGTGGTCACCAGTGGCTTGGCTTTAGGTATTGATGGGCAGGCACATTACGGGGCACTAAAAAATGGCGGAGCGACGGTTGCTGTGCTGGGTTCAGGGCTGAATCATATCTATCCCGCCCGGCACCGTGACTTGGCGGGTCAAATTGCAGAGCAAGGTGCACTGGTTTCTGAGTTCTGGCCCGATGAAAAACCGCGGCCACAAAACTTTCCGCGTCGGAACCGAGTGATCAGCGGGCTGTCAGTTGGCGTATTGGTTATAGAAGCAGCAGAAAAGAGTGGTTCGTTAATTACGGCGCGTTACGCGCTTGAACAGGGACGGGAAGTCTTCGCGTTGCCAGGCTCTATTCAAAATCCAGCCAGTCGGGGTTGCAATGCCTTGATTAAAGCTGGTGCTAAACTGGTAGAAAGTCCGGTCGATATCTTTGAAGAGGTGGGATCTCTGACAGAATGCGCAATAAGTAACCAAATGAACTTGTCATTGCCACAACCTGAAAATGAAGAATTGCCATTTTCAATGGTGTTGGCTAACGTAGGCAATGAAGCAACACCCGTAGATATAGTTGCTGAACGCTGTCAACAACCCGTACATGAAGTTATGATGCAATTGTTGGAACTAGAATTGCAAGGTGTTGTCACTACAGTGCCCGGTGGTTATATCAGAACGAGGAGGGGCTAGTTATGATGGACATTCTAATGTACCTGTTTGAAACCTATATCCACAGCGATGTGGAACTATTGGTTGATCAGGATGAGCTTTCCGATGAGCTTAGCCGTGCTGGATTTCATCAAGATGATATCTATAAGGCTCTAACTTGGTTAGAGAAACTTGCAGCATTGCAAGATACTGAAGATACGCCTTATATGAACGATAGTGCGGTCACGTCAATACGTGTTTATATCCCGCAGGAGATGGCACGGCTGGATGTTACATGTCGTGGCTTCTTAACTTATCTTGAACAAATTCATGTCTTAAGCGCTGATACCCGTGAAATGGTTATTGATCGTGTGATGGAGCTGGAAACAACAGAATTTGTGTTAGACGATCTGAAGTGGATCATTTTGATGGTGCTGTTTAATGCACCGGGCAATGAAAATGCCTACAGCCAAATGGAAGATCTGCTTTACGGTGCCGAAGACGGTTACCTGCATTAATTATCGATATCCCTGCCCTAGCGAGTGAAAATATTGTATGGCCGGTAAAATTAACGACCCGTTATTTAGTGCTCATGAACACGCGTTAGAGCAAGAACAATCCTGCCCCAACTGTGGTGGGACGTTGGCGATGCGTTATGGCAAGCGCGGCCCTTTTCTTGGGTGCTCTAATTATCCCGATTGTGGCTTTATCCGCCCGCTAAATCACAACGATGGACACATTGTTAAACATCTTGGTAAGCCTTGTCCGCAGTGCGAAGACGAACTGGTATTACGCCAGGGTCGTTTTGGGATGTTTATTGGTTGTGCCAGCTTCCCGGATTGCCAGCATATTGAGCCGTTAGAGAAAAAAGCCGACGATACCCAGATTTTGTGCCCTGATTGCCACAAAGGTAATCTTGTTCAACGTAAGTCTCGTTACGGCAAAGTCTTTTATGCTTGCGATCAATACCCAGCATGTCGTTTTGCAGTGAACAACAAACCTGTTTCTCAGCAATGTGGAAAATGCGGATTCCCATTGGTAACAGAGAAAAATCTTGCCAGTGGCACTAAGCTGCAATGTGCTGATAAAAAGTGTCACCATATCCAATCGTAAACGTTCTCGATCTCTTTGAAAATTCCGCTATAATACTTACGCAATCGTTTACGTCACTTAAATATGGAAGGAATACTGATGACTAAGCCCTTTGTTGCTGTTTTGATGGGATCAGATTCGGATTTGCCGGTAATGCAGGCAACGCTTGATGTTTTAAAGTCTTTTGAAATTACAACGGAAGTGAAAGTTACTTCGGCTCATCGCACACCTGCAGCAACTCACGCTTATGTGACGGATGCTGAGGCGCGCGGTTGTGGCGTATTTATCTGTGCGGCAGGTTTGGCTGCCCACTTAGCGGGTGCTGTTGCGGGTATCACTACATTACCGGTTATTGGTGTGCCGATCGACGCTGGCCCGCTTCAGGGAATGGATGCTCTACTGTCAACGGCAATGATGCCCGGCGGTGTGCCTGTGGCGACGGTTGCTATTGGTAAGTCGGGCGCGAAAAACGCGGGTTATCTGGCGGCACAAATTCTAGCGACGGGCGATAAAGAACTGGCGCAAGCGGTGAAGGCGGAGCGTCAAAAGAACGCTGAATCAGTCATCGCGAAAGATGCAGCTTTACAAGAACGTCTAAAGGGTTAAATAATAGCCATGAATTCAAGAGGCGCTCTCTTTAGAGCGCCTTTTTTATTGCTTTTAATATGGTTATTGATGAGGTCGATATGGACAACCTGCAACAAGTTGTAGCGGCGTTAAAAGACGGTAAAGTCATTGCTTACCCGACAGAGGGCGTGTTTGGAGTGGGTTGCGATCCTGATAATCAGCAGGCGGTCGAAAAACTATTAGCCTTAAAACAGCGTCCTGTTGAAAAAGGATTGATCCTGATTGCTGCTGATTATCAGCAGTTGTTGCCCTATATTGATGATAGCCAGCTGACTGAGCAGCAAAAGCAGAAAATTTTTGCGACCTGGCCTGGTCCGGTGACTTGGGTTATGCCGGTGAAAAAAAATGTACCGGCTTTTCTGACCGGGCAATTTAACTCAATCGCGGTACGTGTCAGTGATCATCCTTTGGTACAACAGCTCTGTACTTACTTTGGTAAACCGATCACTTCAACCAGCGCTAACTTAACAGGGTTGCCGCCATGTAAAACAGCGACTGAAGTCTATGATCAGTTGGGCGAACATCTAAGTGCTATCTTAGAAGGTGAGACTGGCGGGCGAGAAAATCCGACTGAAATTCGTGATGCATGCAGTAATAATGTGTTGCGCCAAGGTTAGCAAGTGGCAGTAAAGTTTTACGGTTATACAAGGAGAAATGATGGGTCACGTCGATAAACATGCTGTGAAAGCGTTTTTACTCTCACTTCAGGATAGTATTTGCCAGAGCCTGGAACATCAGGATGGCGCGGCAATATTTGAGCAGGATGAGTGGCAGCGCGAACAGGGTGGTGGCGGACGCAGCCGTGTGTTGCGTAATGGCAGTGTATTTGAACAAGCGGGCGTGAACTTCTCCCATGTATTTGGCACTCAAATGCCGGCATCAGCCACCGCGCACCGTCCTGAACTGGCAGGCCGTGGGTTTGAAGCTATGGGCGTGAGCTTGGTGATTCACCCGAACAACCCATATGTGCCGACCTCCCATGCCAATGTGCGTTTTTTCATTGCAGAAAAAGAAGGGGAAGCACCGGTATGGTGGTTTGGTGGTGGTTTTGATCTGACTCCTTTTTATCCGTTTGAAGAGGATTGCCAGCACTGGCACGATACCGCGAAAGCAATTTGCGTCCCTTTTGGTGAGGATACCTATCAACAACATAAAGAATGGTGCGATAAATACTTCTTTTTACCGCATCGCAATGAACCCCGCGGTGTTGGTGGCCTGTTCTTTGATGATCTTAATGAGTGGGGGTTCGAGAAAAGTTTCGCATATATGCGGGCGGTTGGTAACGGTTACTCAGACGCTTACTTACCCATTGTCGACAAGCGTAGGCATACGGCATACGGTGAACGTGAACGTGAATTCCAGCTATACCGCCGTGGCCGCTATGTGGAATTTAATCTGGTTTATGATCGCGGTACCCTGTTTGGCCTGCAAAGCGGTGGCCGTACAGAATCAATATTAATGTCGATGCCGCCATTGGCCCGTTGGGAATATTGCTATCAGCCGATAGAGGGATCGCCAGAAGCCAATCTTTATGAGAACTATCTTAAGCCGAGAAATTGGTGATCATATTAACTGTTTGAGCTTGAGGTAGAGCAGTGATAGGGTCGATTTATCGACCCTTTATTATTTTTGGACAGCAATCTCACATGGATAAGTACGTCGTTTTCGGAAATCCCATAGGCCAGAGTAAATCCCCTTTCATTCATACTCTGTTTGCCCGGCAAACAGCCCAAGCAATGACGTATACTGCTGAGCTGGTACCCATTGGTGAATTTGTTGCAGCCGCAGATGCTTTCTTTGCTTCCGGTGGGCGAGGTTGCAATATCACTGTGCCCTTTAAGGAGCAGGCCTATCTGTATGCGACTCAACTTACTGAGCGCGCAAAGTTGGCGGGTGCCGTGAATACGTTAAAAAAACTCGATGATGGAGCCATTCTAGGTGATAACACCGATGGTGAAGGCCTAGTACAAGATCTACTACAAAATCAGGTAGAATTGTCTGGCAAGCGGATCTTATTAGTCGGTGCTGGTGGCGCTGCTCGGGGGGTGATTCTCCCTTTGCTGGCTCAAAAACCTGAAGCGGTTGTCATTACTAATAGAACCACAGAAAAAGCCCAGCAATTAGCCGATATCTTTTCTGCTTACGGGCCGGTTTCTACGCTTGGACTTGATGAAGCCAATGAGCCGGAGTTTGATGTCATTATCAATTCCACATCAGCGAGTTTAGCGGGCCAATTACCCGGCTTATCAGATAGCCTGATCAAACCGGAAATGACTTGCTACGATATGGTGTATGGACCTGATGTGACGCCCTTTAATCAGTGGGCTCATGAACTAGGTGCCAGAAAGGTGCTTGATGGACTGGGGATGTTGGTTGGTCAGGCTGCTGAAAGCTTTATGCTGTGGCGAGGTATCCGCCCCGGTGCTAAACAGGTCCAACGCGAACTGCGGCGTATATTACAAGATTAAGTGGAATAACAATGAATCAAGATATTTTATTTGCAGACATCCAACGTTGGGATAGCGATAAGTTAGCCGTCAACTTTTCTGCGCAACAAGCGGGTGCATTAATCGGCTGTTGGGTGAGCCTCCAATGGCTCCAGCAGCAGACAGCGCAAGAGTTGATAACAGAATCTGATATTTTGGCGGTGTTTGCTGCCAATCGTTTCGATTTAGAAGAATTGGCAGAAGAATTGATTAAAGATGAAGCGTTTGATAATGAGGGACATATTCATATTAATTAAGGGTTCTCAATTTCCGCAAGATACTCATTCTTTAATCTGACATAGTTATCAGCAGAAACGGGTAAAAAAGCGCGCTCTTTTTCATTAAGCGGACGTGCTTGTTTTACCGGGCAACCTTTATAGAGGAAACCGCTCTTTAATGTTTTGCCTGGTGGGACTAAGCTTCCTGCACCAATGATTACATCATCTTCGATGATCGCACCGTCTAATAATATAGCCCCCATTCCCACTAATACCCGGTTGCCAACCTGACAGCCATGTAACATTGCTTTATGTCCAATAGTGACATCATCGCCAACAAGTAAAGGGTGACCATCCGGTTTATCGCCTGTCTTGCGGGTGACGTGCAAGACCGCACCATCCTGAACATTGCTACGAGCACCTATTTTTATCTGGTTTACATCACCCCGTGCGGCAACGAGTGGCCAGATACTGGCGTCATCACCTAATTCGATATCGCCAACGATCACCGCTGAACTATCGATATAGGTATTTTGACCAAGAGACGGCGTTATTCCTTTGTATGATCTAAGGGCTGAATGCATGAAGTACACCTTATTGAAGTCATTTTTTACAAGAATAGCGAAGTTGTGATGTGATTTGCATCGATAAATCGGACATTTGAACGATAATCGTGCATCTGAACGAAAATGATGAATTTAATTTAAAATGCCTATTGCCAATGTGATCGAAGTCTCTATAATGCGACCTCACTGACACGGAGCACGGCGGTTAGCCAGCAACCTAGTCAGTATGCTCTTTAACAATTTGACCATGCAATCTGTGTGGGCACTCGTGAAAAAGTTAAGTCGAAAGATTTATCAATGAACTGAGTGACCGAACAGTATGATTCCTGCAGAGGAATGATATTGGCACAGTCAATTTATGCTTCAACTTCGGTTGAA
>NZ_JBVCPH010000021.1:0-71799 GCF_057456235.1 Photobacterium sp.
GACCACTTACAATGGTGGCTATAGCTCAGTTGGTAGAGTCCCGGATTGTGATTCCGGTTGTCGCGAGTTCAAGCCTCGTTAGCCACCCCATATTCAGGTAATGCATGCATTTCCTTGGCAATAAGCCTAAAACTGTTCGGTGAATAGCGCAGTTTGGTAGCGCATCTGGTTTGGGACCAGAGGGTCGGGGGTTCGAATCCCTCTTCACCGACCATATAAAGAAAGCCCCGTCGAAAAACGGGGCTTTTTTTCGACCAAAATTCAGTAAACAGCGCAGTTTGGTGGCGCATCTCCGGCTTCTGAGAAATAGCGGACCATAGGGGCGGGGGTTCACCAGACCTTGAATCGGCTCTTCACCGACCACATAAAGAAAGCCCCGTCGAAAGACGGGGCTTTTTTTCGATCAAAATTCAGTGAACAGTGCAGTTTGGTGGCGCATCTCCGGCTTCTGAGAAATAGCGGACCAGAGGGGCGGGGGTTCACCAGACCTTGAATTGGCTCTTCACCGACCATATAAAGAAAGCCCCGTCAAAAGACGGGGCTTTCTTTCGGTCAAAATTCAGTGACCAGCGCAGTTTGGCGGTGTATCTCCGGCTTCTGATCGATAGCGGCCAGTTCTTTTAGTCGCAGTTAGCGGACATTTCCTGAGTCAAACGCGTAACGGTAAAACCGCGCTGCTTAAGTAAATTTGGTAAGCCTTGCTCGCCGAACAGATGAAATGCCCCCACGACAACCATATAGTGCCCCTGCTGATACTGTTTATCGTTGGCCAGTGTATCTGCCCAATGCTTATTCCTATTAAAAATAAGTCGATTATCGGTTTCATCTGAATAATGACTCTCTTCAAATAATTGAATGAGTTGCTGACTGTCACCGGTCTGCCATGCTTCGATCAAACAAGATAATTCACCTCGCATTTGTTCCCATTCATTGATTGTACTTACCAGCATTTCTTTCCCATGGTCGGGTAAATCTTGCAGCAGAGTTAATTGTTGCTCGATACTCTCCAGTTCGAAAATCGGCAGGCCCTGGTTATCAGCTCTTTTTAACAATATATAGTCAATCCCTTGTTCCGTATTTAAGCCCATATGATTGGCCAGTGCCATTTGCAGACTCACGACAGTTAACCAAGGCGGGTTATCGCTGAGTGCGCGGTAAGGAAGATTTAATTGATTGGCGATATCCGTGAGTTTCTGCATTTCTTCAGTGGTTAACTGGCTATGAGATGTTGGTCCCGAAGTTTCGATATCCATTGGCGGTGGATTCAGAATATTGGCTTCGACGATCAACCCGTCGGCTGATTGCCACTGTTGCAAAAAAGCCTTGGGCAATGGATACATAGTGTCTGTGCCGGCATGGATGGAGCCGAGAATAACGAACTGGCGCTGGGCATCTTTAGCCAGCCATACGATGGGTTCAGCTAAAGCTGAATTGGAGAAAAAAGGCAGTATGAGAAGTGCTTTTGAAAGTAACGATTTAAACATAATAGGTTCAGACCATTAAACAGCTGACTTTGTTATATCAGTATCTGCCGTCTTTTGCCATATTGAGCGGTACTGCAATATGGGGGGATATGAGGTAAAAAGGCCAATAGAGCATGGCCTTTTCTAGATGAAGTGGTTTTTATCTGTTAGTAAAGCAGGGAGTAGAGCTGGCGACGGTACTTGCCTGCCACAGGATTGCCCTGTCCCAGTGCGGCCAGAATATCCATCATCGTCTTTTTTGCATTACCGTCTGCGAAATTCAGATCCTTTCGCAGAATTGTAATTAGCAGTTCGAGGGCTTCTTCCTGACGGTTTACCTGGCTATATTGTACAGCTAAGTCAAAAGAGACTTCCGCATTAGCCGGGTTAGTTGCCAGTTTCTCTTCCAGTGAACGAATTTCCGGTGAATCGCTTGCTTGTTTGTGCAGCTCAAGTTTTGCCATTAAGCCTTTGAATTTAGCATCCTGATCCTGCATCGGCACGGTTGCTAACAGGGGTTCAGCTTCATCAAATTGCGCCGTTTCAACTAAACATTCAGCAATGGCTAAAGCGACAATACTATTTTTCGGGAAGCTGGTGGCAAGCTGGCGAAGTACTGGCAATGCCTGGGCATAATCCTGGTTATCGACCAGGGCTAACGCCTGTTTCAGTTGCATTTCTTCCTGGCTCGGCAAATGCTTGCTTAGCATTTCACGTAAGCTTTCTTCGGTTTGCGGACCCGCGCTGCCATCTGCCGGCTGGCCATTCTTGAACAGGGCAACCGTTGGCAGCCCCCGAACACCAAATTGTGCCGCGACCGCCTGTTGCTGTTCACAGTCCAGAGTTGCAAGTACAAGTTGTCCCTGATATTGCGCTGTGATTTTTTCTAGTAATGCATTAACTTCCGCAGTTTCAGGCATTGAGGGAGCCCAAAAGCTGATGACAACGGGTGTTTGCATTGACTGCTCAATCACTTGTTGCAGGTTTTGTTCATTCAGTTCAATAGCTAATTTTTCGTACATGCCATTCATTCCATAGACTGTTTAGTTATCTCTATCGCATTATTACTGAATAAGCTGTTATTTGATGCGATTGGTACTAAAGATATGGGGATAGATTCAGGATTATCAAGAAGTCGCGCAGTTGGCAGTGAAAATGGAGAGCATTGGTCGCTCTCCTTTTCAGTTTTGGAATGTTAACAGTAGTGCGAGTGTCACGAAGACGCAAAGCAGATTTATCTGACGCAATGTCATAATTCCCCCTCAATATATATCATGTGTTGAATGTGCCGGAGGAAAATGATCAATACGGGGTTCCTTCAGCCTACATCCAGTAAGGTACTCTTTTTATATGACACTAATGTGACATTATTGTATCTTTTTGTCGTGTCGAGCGAAGGATTGGCATTAAGGGCTATTAATTTAGCTTATGCGCATTAATCCGAGCTGTTTTTGAATCGGCTAACATGTTTTTTAGCTGTTCGCAGACGCCGTTGCGACAAGATAGGCGACACAGTCTGGTCTGGATACCAAACCGTGCAAATAGCGATAAAAACCAGGTTATATAAGGCTTAATTACTTTTTATCAGTAATTTATCCAGCCAGCGCGTAGGCAGTAATCGACGCAGGAAGCCGAAGATATAAGTCGGCTGAGTAACGAAATAGCGAGGTTTTGGCTTATCGTTGCTAATTATGTGTAGCAACGGTTTTAAAACGGCTTCAGGAGAGAGCGTAAATTTATTTGATGGCGAGGATTTGCCCAATCTCTCCAGCGTCTTTTGGTAACTCGGCTGGTGGCGGGAATTCGCTATATTGATGTACTGCTCAAATTTTTGTTTGGCATTTTCCCTGAAGAGGCTCTTGATAGGGCCGGGTTCAATCAAGCTAACCTCAACCGGGGTATCTGCCAGCTCCAGCCGCAGTGTGTCGGTGTAGCCTTCCAGAGCGAACTTGCTGGCGTTATATGCGCCACGGTATTTCATGGCCACCAGCCCCAGTACCGAACTGTTCTGAACAATTTTGCCGCGGCCTTGCTGCAACATCAACGGGATCACCGCTTTGGTTAATTCATGCCAGCCAAACAGGTTGGTTTCAAATTGCTCACGCAGTGCCTGGGTGGGCAAGTCTTCCAGTGCGCCTGGCTGACCATAAGCGGCATTATTAAACAATATATCTAATCTGCCGCCGGTAATTTTAAGTGCCTCTGTCAGGCCATACTGAATAGATTGGCTGCAGTTGAGATCAATCTGGACACAATGCAGTCCCAGTGCCTGAAGTTCTGCGACGTCTTCAGCGCGGCGGCAACTGGCGATAACCGTGTAGCCAGCCTGATGAAGTGCCAGGGCGCAGTGGCGTCCGATACCAGTACTGCAGCCGGTAATAAGTATAGAGGTTGTCATAGCTGTCCGTATTTAAAGGTAAGGGGTTAATTGTGAAACCATGAACTCTGCAATCCAGGGTTGGGCAACGGCTTTAGGGTGAAGACCATCAGCCATTATCCATTCATCCCTTAAAATGATCCTTTCCAGGAAAAAAGGCAGTAGCGGCGTTGCAAATTCTTTGCTGAGCTGCGGATAAATTGTCCTGAATGTTTCGCTGTAGCGTTTACCGTAGTTCGGGGGGACATGGATTTGCATCAGCAGGGCCTTGGCATCCATCGCCTGAATTTGGATTATCATCTGGCTGAGGTTGTTGCGGATGGTGGCTGGCGGGAAGCCGCGCAAACCATCATTCGCACCGAGCTCAATAATGACGTAGTCTGGGTTATGTTGTTGTAATAAGGCTGGCAGCCGGGCTAATCCGTTGCCTGTCGTATCACCAGAGATGCTGGCATTAACGACGGTCATGTTATGTCCTTGTTGCTGTAGCATTGGTTCTAATAGTACAGGCCAGCTCTGATCTGCGCGCATTTGGTAACCTGCGCTCAGGCTGTCACCAACGACCAATAGCGTGTTGCTCCAGGCGTTTAGTGAAAATAAATAGATCAATAAAACTGAAAGGATTCGCATTATGTCAACTTCCGTGATTAAGGCTGTATCTGTTTCCAAACAGGTGACGACGGCAACGTCATCACTGACCATTTTGCAGGATGTTTCTCTTGAGGTCGAGCAGGGAGAGGCGATTGCTTTAGTTGGTGTGTCGGGGGCTGGTAAATCGACTTTGATGACCCTGCTTGCAGGGCTGGATATTCCGAGCTCCGGTGAAATTGAACTGCTCGGTAATATGCTTTCACAATTGGATGATGAGGCGCGTGCGGCGTTGCGCAGTGATGCGATTGGTTTTGTATTCCAGAGCTTCTTACTCATTCCGTCTTTAAATGCCCTTGAAAATGTCATGTTACCGGCGCTTATCAAAGGGGAGGCGGGGGATGCTGCACGTGCTGCTGAGCTTTTACATCAGGTTGGACTGACCGGGCGTGAAACACATCTGCCATCGCAACTATCCGGCGGTGAACAGCAGCGGGTGGCGTTGGCGCGTGCTTTTATGACCCGGCCCAAGGTGCTATTTGCTGATGAACCGACCGGGAATCTTGACCAGTATACGGCTGCGACGATCATTGATTTACTGTTTGCGCTAAACCGTGACCATGGCACCACTTTAGTGCTGGTAACTCATGATCCTCAGCTGGCTGAACGGTGCGACCGTACTTTGCTGATCCATGGCGGTAAGGTGGAGGCAGCATGACAGAGCAGAGTGGTACCCGTCTGGCGGCAGGGCAACCGAGACAAGGGTTGCTTTTAAAATGGAGCTGGCGGGAGTTATGGCATGGCCAGCTATGGCCGGTTGCGGTTGCACTTACCCTGATTATTGCCTGTGTGTTTGCTCTTGCCGCGCTGGTGGTTCGGGTTGAAAAGATCATGACGGATCAGGGCCGATCTGTCCTTGCTGCTGATCTGGTGCTGGTTTCAGGTAATCCGATCGCACCGTCATTGATCAGCAAAGCTGAGGAGCTTGGCCTGACGCTTTCTCAGCAAACCCGTTTTGGCACCATGACATTCAGTGAACACCAGATGCAATTAGTCAGTGTAAAGGCTGTTGAGGGTGATTTCCCTTTACGTGGTGAGCTGGTGCTGAAAAGTTTGCAGGATAAACGTAACCGGGTGCAGCCGGGTGAGCTGTGGCTGGCGGAGCGACTGTTCTCGTTATTGGAAGTGAAGCAAGGGGATGTTGTCGCGATTGGTGATACTGAGCTAAAAGTGTCTGGTAAAATTGAGCAAGAGCCGGAGCTCTCTTTCAATCCGTTCAGTCAGATGCCTGCGGTATTAATTCATTATGATGATATTGCCAGTACGGGCGCGATTCAGCCCGGCGGCAGAGTGCAATACCGGGCTTATTTTACGGGGAGTGACGACACGTTAGCCGCGCTGCAGCAAGGCATCGAGCTACAACCGGGTCAACGCTGGCTGAGTGAAACGACTCAGGGGAGAACGGGGGAGCTGATCGAGCGGGCACGGCAATATCTTTCTCTTACCCTGATCCTGGTGATCATGATGGCAACGGCAACGCTGGTCTTAACGTGTCAGCATTATACGTCAACGCGTATTGAAACCGTTGCCATGATGAAGAGTTTAGGCGCAAGCAAACGCTGGTTATGGCGGTGGTTGTCGGGGCAGCTGGCGATGTTATTTTCACTGGCTGCCGTTGCCGGTGTGTCTATCGGTTGGGGGCTTGAAGCGTTGTTGCGTTTGCCCTTGGCTGATGTCTTGCCGGACCCACTGCCGGCAATGGGATTCTCGCCATTACTGATCAGTCTTTTTGTTGCTTTGCTGGTGGCTGTTCCCGGGGTGGGGATTTCTCTTCTTCGCCTGTTGGACACACCCGCCATCTCAGTTATTCAGCAGCAGGCCGACTGGCCGAAACCGCGCAAAGGTTACGGCCTGTTACTGTTCCCGGTTGCCGCAGCACTGATCTGGTTTGGTGATAATAAATTTATGTGGATGACCCTGGCCGGGCTAGCCGTGGTGCTGCTCCTGTTAGCTGTCTTAGGGGTTGCGGTGGTGTCGTTGCTGCGCAAAGGAACATGGGGGCCTGCTATGACACTGGCCCTGAGCCGTATTGGTCGTAGCCGCCTGACGACAGGCGCTCAACTGGCTGCGCTCACCAGTTCGCTGATGTTGCTGGCTGTAATTTGGTTGCTGCGAACGGATCTACTGGCTGACTGGCAACATACCTTGCCGGTTGATGCGCCGAATGTATTTGCGATTAATATCAGCCCGGATCAGCAGCAGCGTTACCTCGCAGATCTGGATAACAACAAAGTACCTCGCTCTGAGGGATATCCGGTGATCCGGGGGCGTCTGGTGGCGGTTAACAACAATGACGCCTTAGGTCAGGAGCACGATCCGGAGCAACGTGATGAAGCGCTGAGACGAGAGTTAAATTTCACCTGGCGCGATACCTTACCTGTCCATAATCAGATTGTTGAGGGTGAATGGACCACCACCACAGGGGTCTCGGTTGAGGCTGGGTTGGCTGAGCGACTAGGGATCTCGTTGGGTGATGAGCTGAGCTTTAATGTCAACAGTCAGCCCTTTACCGCGACCGTTAACAGTATTCGCCTGGTGGAATGGCGCAATATGCGGCCAAACTTCTATTTCATCTTCACACCTGATGTGATGGCGAATTTACCTGCAACCTGGCTGGTCAGTTTTCGTATAGAGCAAGATCAGAACGAGCTGGTTAATCAGCTCGGGCGGGATTATCCTACGGTCAGCTTGTTGGATCTGCGCACGATGGCTTCACGGATCCAGCTGATGCTGCAGCAGGTCTCTTTGTCATTGTCGGTGCTGGCGGGGGTAGGCGTAGTCAGTGGCTTACTGCTAGTCATGACATTATTACGATTGAGTCTGTCTCAACGCCAGCAAGAGATAAAGCTATACCGCACGTTGGGGGCCAGTAAACAGCGTATTTCTGCAACGGTTTGGGGCGAATACGGCATCATGGCACTCTTGGCCGGGATCATGGCTGTCGCCGGTGCCGAAGCCGTTGTGGCGGCGTTGGTAACGTGGGGGTTTGAACTGCCAGTACAATGGCATCCGACATTATGGTTGATCTTGCCGGTAGCGGCCCTTGGCCTGGTGCTGATGATGATCAGCACGATGTTGAGGCAGTTACTGCAGCCGTTACGAGCATAGTATACCGGTGAGTGATCAGGCCTGTTTATTTATACTCGGTCAGGATGTCTCTCAGGGCATGTTCCAGCTCTGGGTGACAGAAATGGAATCCCTGCTCCTGCAGCTTTGCGGGAAGGGCCCGCTGGCTATCAAGCAATAAAGTCGCGGATTCGCCAAGTCCGAGTTTTAATAACCAGGCCGGGATGAAAAAAAGGTGTGGCCGGCGCAGTACGGTTGCCAGAGTCCGACTGAATTCTTTGTTAGTGACCGGATTCGGCGCGGTGAAATTAAATGCCCCCCGGGCGTCAGGGTGCTTGATCAGAAATATAATACCTTTGACCATATCCTGCAGGTGGATCCAGGGAAAATACTGTTGCCCATTGCCAATGGGTCCGCCTAATCCCAGCTGATAAGCCGGTAACATTCTGGCAAGAGCCCCGCCATGTTTAGCCAGTACAATACCTGTGCGTAACAGGCAAACGCGGGTTTGTTCTGATTGTGCGGCTAATGCCGCGTCTTCCCATTTTTTGCAAACCAGGTGAGCAAAGCCGTTATTACTGACTTCCAGACTCTCATCGAAAGAGACGGAGTTTTGGTTACCATAAATACCGACAGCCGAACCGCTGATAAAAGTGTGAGGGGGGGTATCACTCTCTTTGATCTTTTTCACTAGCGCATCCGTGATGACACAACGGCTTTCACAGATGATCTGCTTTTGTTTTTCACTCCAGCGTTTATTGATGATGGGTTCACCCGCCAGATTAATCACGATGTCGAAATCATTCAGGTTGCCAAGTTTGTCCAGGTTGGTAATGACCTTGATATGGTGCCCCAGTCGTTGATAAGCCTTCGTGGGGTTCCGGCTGAGTACGGTGACATGATCATGATTAAAGTGAGGGAGCAGTGCCTTGCCGATAAACCCGGTACCACCTGTAATTAGAATGTTCATTATCGTACTTCATCCTTAATTATGTACTTAATGCCAATTGAAGCGCCTTAGGTATAAGTATAAACAATAGTTATTGTTCACTATTTATTCTTTAATTATTTTTATTCAATGAGTTAATTATTAGTGTGGGGGATTCTTGCACGGTATGGAGGATTGTTAGGACGGTTGCGGCCATAACTGATACCGACCTGATAGCAGAATGTGTTTTATCCTAATGAAAGGCAAGATCTTTGTCTGTTCGGTATTCAATTATGTGCTTAACTTCCCGACTCATACATTAATATTTGTTTTGCCAAGGTAAAGGGTTATTAATATAACGTATTGATTGATGTCTGCGCAGCATATAGGGGGAGGAGTGAAAGCAATCGTCGCCTTATTTCGATCCATGCTACTGAGTTTGCGTGATTTGCTTCCCATCATCGGTGTTATCAGCTTCTTTCAGCTGGTTGTTTTGCAACAGCCTTTACCTGAGTGGGGCACCATTTTGCTCGGGTTACTTTTCGTGGTAATAGGGCTGACATTTTTCATCTTCGGCTTAGAGATGGGATTGTTCCCGATTGGCGAAACGATGGCCCGTGCTTTTGCCAGCAAAGGGAGCTTGGTCTGGTTACTCATTTTTGCCTTTTGTCTGGGGTTTGGCACCACCATTGCTGAGCCCGCTTTGACTGCCGTAGCTCATGAAGCGGCAGAAGTCGCCGCTGAAGGGGGGATGATCGCTAAAGATGAATCCTCCCAGAAAGACTATGCATCCGGCTTACGCTTAACCGTCGCTTTTTCTGTTGGCTTTGCCATTATGATCGGGGTGCTGCGGATTCTGAAAGGGTGGCCGATCCAATGGATGATTATCGGTGGCTATGGCGTGGTGATGGCAATGACCTGGTTTGCCCCTCCCAGCATTATCGGAATTGCCTATGACTCCGGGGGGGTAACGACATCGACCATTACCGTGCCCTTGGTGACGGCATTGGGGGTGGGGTTGGCTTCGTCTATTAAGGGACGGAACCCGATGGTTGATGGTTTCGGGCTAATCGCCTTTGCTTCGCTGACTCCGATGATTTTCGTCATGGGGTACGGCATGTTTTTGAGTTAGTGAGGAGTCGCGGTAGCAATGATGCAGTTCGCTTCAATCCTTACCCATTTTACGGGCACATTGCTGACAACGATCAGGGATGTGGTGCCGATTGCGATCATCATATTTGGCTTTCAGTTAGCCGTATTGCGCCGCCCGGTCGCGAACTGGCACCGAGTTGCTCTGGGCTTTTTCTATGTCATTCTGGGTTTATCACTATTCTTGATGGGTTTGGAGCTGGCTTTGTTTCCGTTAGGTGAATCAATGGCAACGCAGCTGACCGATCCCACATTTTTGTTTGGTGAAGGGGCGTTGATCCCGGAGAATATTCATTGGTCAGATTATTACTGGATTTACCTGTTTGCGGCGGCCATTGGTTTTAGTACTACGGTGGCGGAACCGTCTTTGATTGCAGTGGCAATCAAAGCGAATCAGGTCTCCGGTGGTACGATCAAGGTGAGTGGATTACGTATCGCTGTTGCAACAGGAGTGTCGGCAGGGATTGCATTAGGCAGCTACCGTATCGTCGTGGGTGATCCGCTGCATTACTATATTATGGCGGGTTATATTATTGTGGTGGTGCAAACTCACTTTGCACCGAAATCGATTGTTCCACTCGCTTATGATTCCGGTGGTGTGACGACTTCAACAGTAACAGTACCAATTGTTACCGCTCTTGGGCTTGGATTGGCGTCTACCGTACCAGGACGTAATCCGATGTTAGATGGTTTTGGTTTGATTGCCTTTGCCAGTTTATTTCCGATGATAACAGTGATGGGGTATGCCCAGTTGTCGGCCTGGCTTGGCGAGAGAAATCAAAGGAGATCTGAATAATGCGTTTTAAATTAATAGTCGCTTTTGTCGAAGATACAAAAACGGATGCTGTTCTGGATGCGGCTCGCGAGGCGGGTGCGACCGGGGCGACGGTCATCAACAATGCCCGCGGTGAAGGGTTACGTAAAAGGAAAACTTTTTTTGGCCTGACCCTCGAAGTACAGCGTGATGTGTTATTACTGGTGGTTGAAGAACATCTTGCTCGCTCGATATTGGAAACCATTGAAAAAGTCGGTGAGTTTGATAATAAAAACGGAGAGGGGATAGCCGTTCAGTTAGATGTAGAGGATGCCGTAGGTGTCGCTCATCAGGTTGAAGAGCTGACCAAGGTCGTGGAGGATAAACTATGAGAAAACAGCCGATTGTTCGGGTACGGGATGTGATGGCGAATACCTACGCGATTGTCGAGGGGATCACCACGGTGGCAGAGGCGATTGTGATTGCCAAAGAGCGTCAGGTGAAAGCACTGATTGTTAACAAGCGCCATGACGACGATGAATATGGCATTGTGTTGATGAATGATATTGCCAAGAAAGTGCTGGCCCAGGACCATTCACCCAAGCGTACCAATGTCTATGAGATAATGACTAAGCCCGCTTTGTCTGTGAATGCCTCTATGGATGTGCGTTATTGCGCACGGCTGTTCGAGCGGTTTGGCATTAGTCGAGCCCCGGTGATAGAAGATGGCAAAGTGATGGGAATGGTCAGCTACAACAATATCGTGCTGAATGGCATGCTGCACGAGGACGTCTCAATAGATTAGACGCATTAGGAGTCAACATAGAAATATCGTCACTATCGGCGTACTATTTCAGGTTATTCCGTTCTATATATTGTGATTTTTTTCATGAAACTATTTTTTGCTTCCGATATTCACGGTTGTGCCGTGAGCACCCGGGCCATGCTTACTGCGTTTGAACACAGTGGCGCTGAACACTTAATCTTGCTGGGGGACGTGTTAAATCACGGGCCAAGGAATGCATTGCCTGAAGGGTATGCACCGACAGAGGTGGCTGAGTTATTGAATCAGTACGCGGATAGAATTACTGCGGTGAGGGGAAATTGCGATAGTGATGTCGACCAGATGCTGCTCGATTTTCCAATGATGGCAGATTATAACCTGGTGCTGTTGCCTCATGGCAGACGCTTATTTCTGACTCACGGCCATCTTTATAATGGCGATAAGCATCCGCGGTTAAGAGCGGGAGACGTGATTGTCTCTGGCCATACCCACCTTCCTCTGGCAGAGCCAAAAGGTGAGTTTTTTGTTTTCAACCCAGGCTCGGTCACCATGCCCCGCGGAGACTACCAAGCAAGTTTTGGCTTGCTTGAAGACAATACCCTTAAGGTAGTTACCTTTGACGGTGGCATAGTTTGTCAGACTGAGTTGGCGTAAAAGCCAACTTATCGCAGCGAAAGCGGCTGAGCCGCCGCTTTTCAGACACCATGAAGTAGCTTGAAAGTCGTTATACCCCAGTAACCTCCTGGATAGTCCACCGAAACATACATGCCCGCCGCACCACGACCTCGTCAGAACAATCTCTCGCTTTGTATCCGTAACTGTCAGTATCCAAATTAACTCAGTGGTCAGCGAGCAGCAATGGTATGGGAAGTGGCGGGTCTCATGAAAATTTCAGAGGAATGGATTAATGATTGTGAGGGCTTTTTTGATCGAATTGATTAATACAATTACTGAAATGTTTAACTATGTTTACTAAATCTGTTGATTCGGTATATTCGAGGTATTGATTCGGTTATATCGAGTTTTTATTGTGATCGAGTCTTGAATTTTGTTTGGATTAGATCCACTATCCAGCCACTTTTTTATGTGTTTCAGTGAGCATCAGGTGCGAGTTTATGAGTCAGGGTCAGTTTGATTCCCTTTTACCGCCTCAAATGGCGGAAAAAGCGGCAGATATTGGGGTAAGTAAAGCGACCAAAGATCCCATCAAGTCCTTTATGCTGGCGATTACTGCCGGTCTTCATATCGGAATTGCTTTCGTTTTTTATACAACCGTAACAACCGGAGCCGATGATATGGCATGGGGCATGGTCCGGTTGGTTGGCGGGATTGCCTTCAGTCTGGGACTTATTCTGGTTATTATTACCGGTGGCGAGTTATTTACCAGCTCTGTCCTTACCTTAGTTGCGAGAGCCAGCGGTAAAATAACCTGGAAGAGCCTCTGCGTTAACTGGACTATGGTCTACGTGGGTAACTTGATTGGTGCGCTGCTTTTGGTGGGTATTATGCTGGTAACAAAACAGTATATGTCGGCCGATGGCGGTGTGGGTATTAATACGATGAAAATTGCCCAGCACAAGTTACATCACGATTTTTTCCAGGCGGTTGCCCTTGGTATTATGTGTAATGTGCTGGTTTGTATTGCAGTTTGGATGACCTTCAGTGGGCGAAGCCTGACGGATAAAATATTGGTTACGATCTTGCCTGTGGCAATGTTCGTATCTGCCGGTTTTGAGCACTGTATTGCAAATATGTTTCAGGTGCCAATGGCGATTGGCATCAAGACACTGGCTTCGCCTGAATTCTGGCAAATGAGCGGAATGAATCCGGCTGACTTTGCTGACTTAACGCTGGGTAACTTCATTATTAACAACCTCATTCCTGTGACGATCGGCAATATTATCGGAGGTGGTGTCTTTGTTGGTATCGGTTACTGGCTGATTTACCTGCGTGAAGCCTAATGTCATCGGGCTAATATAGTGGTAATGACATTATTTAGACCATAAAAAACGGCCTCGCAATGCGAGGCCGTTTTATTTGATTAGCTTTTGTATCAGCCTAAGAGCAAATTATTAAGCTGCGTCTTCAGCTTGTTTCGCCTGAATCGCAGTCAGTGCGACGGTGTAGACGATATCGTCTACCAGTGCGCCACGAGAAAGGTCGTTAACCGGCTTACGCATGCCCTGAAGCATAGGACCGATAGAAACGAGTTCTGCTGAACGCTGTACCGCTTTGTAGGTCGTGTTACCGGTGTTCAGATCTGGGAATACGAATACCGTTGCCTTACCTGCTACCGGAGAGTCCGGCGCTTTAGAAGCCGCTACGTTTTCCATGATTGCCGCATCGTACTGGAGAGGACCATCGATGATCAGATCAGGACGCTTCTCTTGAGCAATGCGGGTCGCTTCACGTACTTTGTCTACGTCTGCACCCTTACCAGAAGTACCGGTAGAGTATGAGATCATCGCAACGCGAGGCTCGATACCGAATGCTTTCGCAGAATCTGCCGATTGGATTGCGATTTCAGCCAGTTGCTCAGCGTTTGGATCCGGGTTGATTGCACAGTCTCCGTATACCAGTACCTGATCAGGCAGCAGCATGAAGAAGACGGAAGATACGATAGATGCGTCAGGTGCGGTTTTGATGATCTGGAACGGCGGTACGATTGTGTTAGCAGTCGTATGGACGGCACCAGAAACAAGGCCATCAACCTCGTCGTTTTCTAGCATCATTGTGCCAAGGAAAACCGTATCCTGCAGTTTTTCACGAGCAACGACGTCAGTCATGCCCTTGCTCTTACGTAGCTCAACCAGACGAGCAACATATTGCTCACGAACGAGGTCAGGATCGATGATCTTAACGCCGGCACCTAGAGTTACGCCTTGCTGTTCAGCAACACGTTTGATTTCTTGTGGGTTACCAAGAAGCACACACTCAGCAATGCCGCGTTCAGCACAGATTGCCGCCGCTTTAACGGTACGGGGCTCGTCACCTTCAGGAAGAACAACACGCTTAGCCGCTTTACGCGCAAGCTCCGTTAGTTCGTAACGGAATGCGGGGGGGCTCAGACGGCGTTCACGAGAAGAGCCCTCAGATAGCGAGTCAATCCACTGACCATCAATGTGGCTGGCCATGTATTCGTTAACGAGTTCTACACGTTCTTTATCGTCAGCAGGTACTTCCAGGCTGAAGCTCTGCAGGTTCAGAGACGTCTGCCAAGTGTTACCTTGTGCCGTCATGACAGGCAGGCCTGTTTTGAATGCACGGCTACACAGATCCATCACAGGCTTCGGCAGTTCATAGCCGCCGGTCAGAAGCAGGGCACCGATTTCCATGCCGTTCATTGCAGCAAGGCATGCCGCCACGATAACGTCAGGACGGTCTGCCGAAGTGACCAGAAGTGAACCCGGACGGAAGTGCTCAACCATGTTCGGGATAGAACGCGCACAAAAAGTGATGCTCTTAATACGACGAGTCGCGATCTCACCGTGGTTGATGATTTCAGCGTTAAGGTGCTTTGCAATATCCGTTGAACGTGTTGCGATTAGCTCAGAGCTCCATGGCGCACAACCAAGTACACGGATTGGGCTAGAGTTGAACACTTGCATGACTTCAACATTTGAAGGGATAGTCGCTTCTGCATCGTCAAAGATTTCAGACAGATCAGGACGAGTACGGCCTTCAGCATCGACGGGTGCGTTTAGTTTGTTAACAATAACGCCAGAGATTTGCTTGTTCTTAGTACCGCCGAAGTTAGAACATGCTACTTCGATACGCTCTTTAAGTTGTGCTGGGTTATCTGTACCTGGCGCCACAACGAAGACGATTTCAGCATCCAGCGTTTTTGCGATTTCATAGTTAATCTGGTTAGCAAATGGGTGCTTGCGAGTCGGTACCAGACCTTCGATTAAGGCAACTTCAGAACTTGCTGTCGCTTCTTTGAAACGGGCAACAATATCTTCTAGCAGTACATCACTCTTATCGTTACGGATAAGTTCTTCTGCATGCGCCATTGAAAATGGTTCTGCAATTTTCATATCGCTGTTAGCACGGATGATCGTTGTTGTCAGATCAGGCTGTGGACCACCGTGACGTGGCTGGGCGATAGGCTTAAAGAAAGAAACGAGAACGCCTTTGCGCTCCATTGCACGAACAACACCAAGACTAACGCTAGTTAGGCCAACACCAGCGCCAACTGGGATAAGCATAATAGTACGGGACACTATGAATTCCTCAAACTATTGAACAATACAGTGCGGTTAAATAATTACTCATCGAACAACTATAGAGCAGCACCACATAAAGTGTGTAAAAACACATGAAAAAACGGCCGGCCTAGGCCAGCCGTTTTGGTAATCGTTAAATTAGATTGCAGCTAGGCGCGCGGTATCTTCTGCGATCACTAGTTCTTCGTTAGTTGACACAACCATTGCTGGTACACGGCTGTTGTCTGTAGTGATAACACCTTCGCCGCCGAAACGTGCTTTAAGGTTTTTCTCACCGTCAACTTCCACACCCAGAATAGCAAGGCGGTTCAGAACCATCTCACGAATCGGTGCAGAGTTTTCACCGATACCACCAGTGAATACAATCGCGTCCAGACGACCTTCTAGAGAGGCTGTGTAGCCAGCAACATACTTAGCCAGACGGTGACAGAACACGTCCATCGCACGAGTTGCTTCTTCTTTCTTGCCGTAGTTATCTTCAACGAAACGACAGTCAGAAGTCACTTGGGTCAGACCGAGAAGGCCAGACTCTTTAGTCAGCATGTTGTTGATTTTCTCAACAGAGTAACCCAGTGTGTCGTGCAGGTGGAAGATGATCGCAGGATCGATATCACCACAACGCGTACCCATTACCAGGCCTTCAAGCGGCGTCAGACCCATAGAGGTATCTACAGACTTACCGTTCTTGATTGCACAAACAGATGCGCCGTTACCCAGGTGGCAGTTGATGATGTTCAGTTCATCTTCAGGCTTGCCTAGGATCTCAGCTGTCTCACGCGTGATGAACAGGTGAGAAGTACCGTGCATGCCGTAACGACGGATAGCGTGGTCTGTGTATAGGTTGTACGGAAGTGCATATAGATACGCTTCTTCAGGCATTGTCTGGTGGAAAGCAGTATCGAATACAGCCACGTTTTTCAGTGCTGGGAATGCTTTCTGAGCCGCTTTAATACCGATGATGTGAGCCGGGTTGTGAAGAGGTGCAAGTGCTGCACAATCTTCGATACCTTTAACTACCGCTTCGTCGATAAGTACAGACTGAGTGAACTTCTCGCCACCGTGAACCACACGGTGACCGATAGCGGCCAGGTTATCTGCCAGCTCTGGCTTAGACGCAATAATGGTATCGACCATGAATGCTAGAGCTTCTTCGTGCGCAGCACCGTCGCCTAGTTGTGCTTCGTGCTTGCCATCAAGTTTCCACTTGATACGAGCTTCTGGAAGGTGCAGACATTCTGCAAGACCTGTCAGGTGCTCATCACCTGAAACAGCGTCAACAATTGCGAACTTAAGAGAAGAGCTACCGCAGTTAAGAACTAGAACCAGCTTAGACATGAGTGACTACCTATAATCTGTCTGAAAGTTGATATTCAAATTGAATAAAAAAAGTACCCATGGAGTAGACGACAATGTATTTAGTCGACCTAATCTGGGTCAAATTCGTTTTGTCCGTATAATAGAGAATTGAGTAACCCGCAATTCTGGGTCATCCTTGAGAGTGCCATGGGTTGCCAGAATGATAAATACAGGCAACAATTACTTTAAGGCGCGCTAAGGATAGCGATTGTTATGCAATATAACAAAAAGATTTTTAGAAAAATTTAATTTGAATCAACTTTATTGTCTCTAAATTTGAATTTTTACAGTTTTTTTTGATGGTTGGTGTTTTATGAGTCAAGAAACGATCTGGCAGAATTTTCAAAACGGTCAGCAATATATGGCAACATGGCCGATACGCAAAGAGCTCGCTTTGATGTTCCCTGAGCCGCGATATATTAAAGCAACAAAATTTGCGACCCGTGTGATGCCGGCTATTGCAGTGATGAGTGTGCTAAGCCAAATGGCATTCAACAACTATGATGCATTGCCTCAGGCGATTGTCGTGGCCTTTTTTGCGCTGAGTATGCCGCTTCAGGGGTTATGGTGGTTAGGCAAGCGAAGTCGCACTGTACTTCCACCGTCATTAGCAACTTGGTATCGCGAAATTTACGAAAAGATAAAAAATGAAGGATATGCGATGCAGCCATTGAAAAAGCAGCCTCGCTATTTGGAACTGGCTGAAGTACTGAACCGGGCATTTCAGCAACTGGACAAGACGTCGTTAGAGCGGTGGTTTTAGTTAAGAGCTGTCCTATGGACCTGAGGTTCTAGGGATAAGACGTTGCGAGTAACTCGATTCGAGTAACGAGATACTCGTCACTCGAATCCGCCTCTCGATACTCGTTAGCTCAACAGCAAACTATCATCTGCCAGTTCTTCGCCCCGTACTTTGCTGAACATTTCCAGCAGATGCTTCACGTCCATCTGGTCCCGTTCATGGCCATCAACATCTAACACGATTTCGCCCTGATGGAGCATGACAGTGCGATCGCCATAGGCCAGCGCATCTTTCATTGAGTGAGTGACCATCATGACTGTCAGATCGAACTCTTCAACCACTTTTTTAGTCAGCGAAAGAACGAATGCCGCCATACGCGGATCCAGTGCCGCAGTATGCTCATCAAGCAGTAACAGTTTACTGTCAGCAAGGGTGGCCATTACCAGACTTACCGCCTGACGCTGACCTCCCGATAGCAGACCAATACTGTCGCCCAGGCGATCTTCCAGCCCTAAGCCTAAGATACTGATCCGTTCTTGAAACAGCTTTCGACGATGGGAAGAAAGTGCCATTTTCCAGCTGCGCTGACTGCCTCGCTTATAGGCCAGCGCCATATTTTCTTCAATTGTCAGTGAGGCACAGGTGCCTGCAAGGGGATCCTGAAAAACACGGGCGGCATACTGAGCGCGCTCATGCACAGACTTGTCGGTGACATCGATATTATCGATCAATACCTGCCCGCCGCTCATCGGGGTTTCACCGCTCACCGCACCGAGTAAGGTTGATTTACCCGCACCGTTTGAACCGATCACGGTGACAAACTGTTTTTCCGGGACAGTTAAGCCGACGCCTCGCAGGGCCTGGTTCTCTAAAATAGTGCCTTCATTGAAGGTAACGCGGATATCATTTAATTCAATCATCTTTAGCTTTACCACCTAGGCCAGTTTTTTTGCCGCAATGACGCGTTTCTTTTTACGGTGAAAGCTGCTTTTCATACGCGGGGCAATCAGCGCGGCAGCGACCAGTACTGCAGTGATCAGATTAAGGTCTGATGCTTGCAGGCCGAACATGCCAGAGCTTAATGCAAAGGCAACAGCCAGACGGTAAAGAACCGAACCCACGATAACAGCAACAACAGCGACCCAGATTTTTCGGCCGGGGATCAGCGTCTGACCCAGAATAACCGCCGCTAAGCCGACAACAATTGTACCGACACCGGAAGTGACATCCGCAAAGCTGTTGGTTTGAGCAAACAAGGCTCCAGAGAAGCCGACAAATCCGTTAGAAAGGGCTAAGCCAAGGTAAGTGTACAGTGCCGTATTTCCCCCTTGGGCATTGACCATGCGGCTATTCACCCCCGTTGCCCGCAGACCTAAACCAAAGTCACTGGCGAGCAGACGGATAATGAACCAGGCGCTTAAGCCGACGAGCAGGGCAACAACCAGTAAGCGGATCAGATCTGAGTCTAACCCGTTGTTCATGGCGAAGGTTTCGAATGGCGTCAGAATAGTCTCTTCACCCAGCAGGGCAAGATTGGGACGTCCCATAATACGGATGTTGATCGAGAAGGCGGCAATCATGGTCAGGATACTGGCGAGCAGATGTAAAATATTACAACGGATCGCCAGGAAGCCCGTTACCAGGCCACACATTCCACCGGCAATTATCGCCAGTAAGGTGGCTAACCAAGGGTTGATCCCCGCAACAATAGCGGTTGCCGCAACAGCGGCACCCATGGGAAAACTGCCATCGACAGTCAGATCGGGAAAATCTAATACCCGGAAGGTCAGGTAAACCCCAAGGGCAACCAAGCCATAGACTAAACCTATTTCCAGCGTACCGATGAAGGCAAAGAAAGACATCAAAAACACTCCTTGTCTTTAGAGAGATAGAGGCAAGTACCGAGAGGCGAGTGACTGGAAATATCTCGCTTCTCGTTACTCGCAACCTAATATTTACTTCTCTATTGTCGTAGCACGCTCTAATACCGAAGCCGGGAAAGTAATGCCCAATTGATCAGCCACTTTTTGGTTAAGTGCCAGATCTGAGCCTTTGGCGACTTTAACGGGCAGATCTGCGACTAGGGTTCCTTTTAAAAGGGCATCGACATAATCAGCCGTTTGCACGCCAACCTGGTAATAATCGAATCCCAAAGCGGCTAGTGCGCCGTTGGCAATGTAAGTGGTTGATGCACCAATGATGGGCTTTTTAGCCTGATTAGCCGCGTTGACTAAGCCATCAATGGCACTTGCCACCGTGTTGTCGGTTGGGGCATAGATAACATCCGCTTTTGAAGCGACGATTTGTGCGGCAGACTGAACATCGGCACTTTTAAGCGCGGTGCCTTCAACAACGGTCAGCCCTTTGGCATCAGCCGCTGCGCGTAGCAGTTCAACAAGTGCCACCGCATTGGCTTCACCGGGATTGAAGACAACCCCGATACTTTTCAGATCCGGGATAAGTTCTTGCATTAAATCGACATGCTGGGCGACAGGAGAAAGATCCGATAAACCGGTTACGTTACGACCGGGTTTATCCATGTTCCTGACCAGCTTAGCGCCGAGGGGATCGGTTACGGCGGTAAACACGACAGGAATTGTGCGGGTAGATGCTGCCAGAGCCTGCGCTGTTGGTGTCGCAATACCCACAAGTACATCGGGGCGCTCCCCCACAAATTGTTTGGCAATCTGTACGGCAATGGCGGGGTTACCTTGCGCGGTCTGGTAGGTGAATTCCAAGTTTGTTCCTTCAATATACCCTTTTGCCTTCAGGCCATCTAACAGGCCCTGACGAGCCGCATCAAGCGCCGGATGTTCAACAATTTGTGATACGGCGACTTTAGCCATACCGGCCAGTGCTGATGCTGATAATACCAGTGATGCTGTGACACACGCTGCGGTAAGCAGTTTCTTTCCCTTCATTGCGAGCTCCTTGCTTCTATTTATTCAGATCATGGCGAAATCATTTGTGCATGTTGTTGGTGTCTTTGTCTTGCCCGATGCCATGTTGTCCCTGTCAGAATATTGTTTTATCGCAAAGGGAAAAGAAAGAACATCTAATTTTTAACAAAATAGAAACAAGAGACATGCCATATATAGGGTTTTTGTGTGTTTTGTTGATATATATAACCAAATACTTTTCTTGATTTAGTTTAAGTACTGGCTGGCGAGTGCGATTGTGGTTAATCATACTTATTTGGCATTTTGTTGATGTGTCGATCAGTACTGTGTCACGAGGTAATAGAATGCTTGTTCAGCTAAGGGTAAGGAACATAAGGTAGTTTAGATGTGATAGAGATACTAGCGGTCTCTCTCCCAAGAACCCCAGTACCAATGTTGATGGATGATGACCGGTTCAAAGTCCATGAAAAGAGGTATGTGCCTGGCCGCCGATGGGGTTCTGTTCTTCTCTTTTCTTTTCTTTTCGTTATACCAACCCCATTAGCTATTTATAACATTTCAAAGCGTTGTTTCTGCCATGGAGCCCTTTCATCGCAGCCATCATATTATCTTTATTGACGTAGTCTTCGGGTAACGGCATCACGCTGACGCGGTAATCTGGCGCTTGTGCGGAAAGACGGGATGTGTCAGTAACCGGTGTCACCATCACTATGTCCAAACCAGAGTTGCGGGCTTTGATACGAGCAGCCGTTCCCAAACCTTCTGCGACATGAAATCGGCCTGCCACATGAATGATCTGCCGACCCGGGTGCTGTGCCAGATAATTCACCATACTCTCTGCCATGGTATCGTCCCATGCGGTTTGTGCGGCAAACAGGTGCTGCGTTTTGGCTTCCTCGCCATGGTGCATCAAAGTCGTAAATTGGGTCTGGTACGCATCGGGTGTCAGGGTAAGCTGCTCGGCCACCCACTTCCGTTCATGTTGCGGCAGGCGATCGAGGTATGCTGCGCCATTCTGCCCGATACAACGGACGATGGATCTTGGTGCATTCGCTGCAATCACATCTAAATTATGCTGTTTGGCAAATTCAACCAGCGGGCGGTAATCGCTGATGTAATTTGGCCATGCATTAGCGTCTTTGATCAGGGTTTGCTCGCCAATTGTTCCTGCCAGATATTGATCCAGCACCGATTGATGATCTCGGGTGAATTGCTCCATCGACAGTGCGATATTTGGATTCTGGCGATAAAGTTGGGCCAAGAGTTGCGCTTGCATTAAATGCACGCCAGGGTGGCCATGCCATTCGCCGACTAAAATAATATCGGCACCTGTGATAGCCAGGCTGAGTTCGTCCAGGCTGAGCGGTGTGCCTTGGGCTGATGAGATTGAGTAATCATACATAGTCGGCGCGAGGGGGGATGCTGAGGTGGCGGTTGAAACGGGTTGACCGGCACAGCCCATAAGCAAACTTACCCATCCCAGAGAAAACCATTTTTTCATTATTTTACAGCCCCATAATGGTTCAGACTATGTCGGTATAATTGTAGACGGTACAGACAGGGCAATGAGATGAAACTGAGGCTTAATTTCATCTCTGTCTGGGCGTACTCTGTCTATATCATGCGGAGATCACTGACGGCGATAAACACGAAGTGCGAAATCGGCTTCGCAGCTGAACGTCGGTGAATCTGCCAGTTGCTGCCACACCTCGGTTGATGTTTTCCAGGCAAATGGCGTCATTTGCATCAGCGCGGTCGCTTCTTCACCGCTTAGCTGCATGTCATAGTGTAGTTGCTGATCAACAATAAGATCAAATCCTTCAATGACTTCCGGTGCCATATCATGTAAGCGAACGCCATCGTAAATCAGCTCTTTTAATTGGTATAAATGGCGTGCCGCAGGCGTGACGGTCACTAAAACCCCGCCTTTTTTCATGGTGCGCTGTAACTCTTCGGCCTTGCATGGAGCATAAATGCGGACAATTGCATCGAAATATTGCTCCGGATAAGGCAGGCGGTGGCTTGAGGCAACACAGAAGTGGCAGTTTTTATAGCGTTTTGCAGCATAGCGAACGGCGACTTTCGAGATATCCAGGCCATGAACGGCCAGCTCGGGATGACGGGTATTTAACCGGGTAAATTCAGATGTGTAGTAACCTTCACCGCAGCCAATATCCAGTATCTGCCCGGCATCTTCAGAAAGTTGTTCGTCCAGGTGACGAACGACTTCTTCGCGCAATGGCTTGTAATGGTCAGTGTTGAGGAACAAGCGGCGTGCCTGCATCATTTCCTGATTGTCACCTGGGTTCTTCGAACCTTTATGGTGAGCCGGCATGAGGTTCACATACCCTTCTTTGGCCTGATCAAACTGATGATTATTTTCACAGCGCCAATATTGAGAATGTTGAACAAGTGCGGAGTGACAAAGTGGACATTGGTAAGACATGGTGTAAGCCAGGCGATTAAGAGACGGCAGATATTGTAAACCCCTCGATATCGGCCTGCAAGTTGGCCCGGTTTGTTCCGGGCCAATTGCGATCAAATTGCTGAACAGTGAATCTCGGTTAAATCTTGTATTGATTCACCTCGTGGTTAAGCTCATCGGCGAGGTGGCGCAGAGCCTCTGCCTGCTGGTGGCCTGACTCGGTATCTTGTGCAATTTGGTTGGCAACCTGCTCTAGTGCTTCGGTATTGCGCGTGATTTCTTCAGTAACCAGGCTTTGTTCTTCTGCGGCGCTGGCGGTTTGAGTTGCCATATCGGTAATGCTGGAAACGGTATGGGTGATTTGTAGCAGGCTGTTGCAAGCCGTTTCTGATTCATTAACACTGACTTTAGCGATGCCCTGACTCTCCTCCATATACTTCACGGCAAGGCCTGTGGTGGATTGCAGTTCTTCAATCATGGACTGGATTTCTTGGGTTGAAGAGTGGGTACGCTGGCTTAGTACCCGAACTTCGTCGGCCACAACGGCAAATCCCCGACCTTGCTCGCCGGCGCGTGCCGCTTCAATGGCCGCATTCAACGCCAGTAGGTTAGTTTGCTCGGCAATGCTTCTGATAGTCGATAAAATGGCTGAAATATTCTGAGCTTGAAAGTTTAATTGATTGATTGTGGTACCCGTATTTTTGATTTCATTGGCTAAGTGGGTGATTGCTGATTGGCTCTTTAATACTTGCCGGTAACCTGCATCCGACATTTCACTAGCTTGATGCGTCTGACGGGCCGTGGCCTCAGCATTACTGGCAATACTTTGGGTGGCAGCAGCCATTTGATTGACGGCTGTTGCTACGCAACTAATCTGCTTATATTGCTCATGGACTTTTTGATTTTGTGCTTTGCTTAAGGCTGAGGTATTAGCCGCTTGTTCAGACAGGCTAACTGAAATCGTATTGGTATCACTCATCATAATTTGTAGTTTGCTGACAAAGTGATTAAATGCATCGGCTAACTGTCCAACCTCATCACGGCTTTCTACCGGTAAACGCACCGTTAAGTCACCATCACCATGGCTGATGTTTTTTAGCGCGTTCGTGAGCTGTACCAGCCCCTTCAGCATCATCTTGATTAGCAGTGTCACCATAAAAATGGCCATAAGGGTCAGGCCTGTCGCGATAATGGCTTGTTCTTTTAATAATGAGTGATAAGCGGAAAACGTCAGCTCTTCGTTCTGACTGATGGCTAAATACCATTCCGAGTTGTTCACTTTGGTCAGTGAGAGCAGGTGTTTTTGACCGTTTAACGTTACGTTTAACAGTTCATCATTCTGGGCTGCTTGCACAATGGCGGCAGGCGAAAGCTGGCTGTCCAGTTCTGATGCCGGAGAGAGAACAAGCTCGGGATCATCATGAGCGATGATGGTTCCGTCTTGATGGAGCAAGAAGACATGGCTGCTTACGTTGAGCTTAAATTGCTGCAGGGCATCGACTAAATAGTCGGTCGTGATGGCCGCGCCAACAACACCAGGAACACCGTCTATCGTGGTGGGCATCGATAAAATAAATTTCATAATGCCGGAGTTTTTACCGATAAGAGGCTTGGAAATGACCAGACGATTGGCGGTGATGGCGTTCTGGTACCAAGGGCGGATTCTGGCATCATAGCCTTGCTTGACCCGTGAGGGGAACGAACGAATATAATAGCCTTGTGCATCAGCATAATAGGCATCATCAAGTGCTAACGAGCGCTGTGCTTGCTGAAGGGCATCTAAGTGGCTTGCTTTATCAAGAGGTTTAGACAGGTTTTTAAGCGTATTGAGACGGTCATCCATCCATACGCTCAGGTTGAGTGCGGCCACGCGGGATACATTATCCATCATGGCGCGGGCTTCTTCAGTGGTGTGATTTTTTAAGGTGCTGGCTGCCTGCAGCGACAATGTGGTCGTTACGGTCAGCACGATTAAGATAAGTAACAGTGATAATTTTGCGTTAAGCGTAAGCTCTCTGAATTTCATCAGAAGACATTCCTCATGATCGTAACATATCGAGTGTTTTTTATACTCATTTGAAACGTGGCTTTGATTACTGGCTGGACAGATAAATATTGGTTGTTTTTATCTTTTTGTAGCCAGCGATAGATGATGGTGAATGGTAACAATTAATTTGGCGGGTACTGAGAAGGCTATCGAATACTGTCTCTTTGATTTATGTATTTATGAGGCAAAAAGGGCCAAAAAAGGTTAAATAACATATAGTCGGAGTGGGGTTAGGCCTCAAGGGAATTAATATGCCTGAATAGTATCAGGCGTATTAATGGTTTGAAGGTGGGATAAATCGCTGGATCTTAATTCACTTTGTAATTGTTTTTGTCTAAGTCGTATTTTCTCATCCTGAGATAGAGTTTTTTGCGCTGAATTTTTAGATATTCTGACACATCGTTGATGCGCCCGGCGTACAAATAGAGCGCATCCTCGATTAATTGTTTTTCATACTGTTCAACCAGGTCATCTAATGGGCTGGTCATTTGTTCTATCGGCTGAGTACGATCGGCGTTAGAGAGCTTTACCATCCCTATCGCATAGAGCTCGGCAACACTTTTTAACTCTCTAATATTCCCCGGCCATTGATGGCGCTTCAGTGTGTCTAAATACGCTTTATCCACTTTAGGCCGTTGCTTGCCTAATAAGGCGCAGCTTTTTTTTAGAAAATGGCGAAACAGTGGAATGACATCTTCTTTACGCTGGCGCAATGGCGGGATAGCAAAGCGGACTTGGCTTAAAAAATAGAACAACTCTGGCAGCAGGCGGTGTTCTTTTAATTCGTTTTCCGGACACTCGCCAAATATCGCGATCAGCTTCACCGAACGTTTCCCCGAACGTTCTTGATTCAATAAAAAGTGACTGAGAAAGCGTTGCACTTCTGCTGGCATGGAGCCTGGGTCTTGTAATATCAAGCTACCTTTTTCTGCTTCTTCTAATGTACATTCCAGTGCTTTAACCGATTGAATAGAATTACCATTTCTAACCACCAACGGCTGTGAACTACGTGGGCTGTGCTCATGTAACAGGGTGGCGGTGGTATATCGTCCGGTTCCGCTTTCGCCTTGAATCAGCGCATCTTTGTCTGCGCTGGCCAACA
Organism: Photobacterium sp.; assembly: GCF_057456235.1. Lineage (NCBI taxonomy): Bacteria > Pseudomonadati > Pseudomonadota > Gammaproteobacteria > Vibrionales > Vibrionaceae > Photobacterium > Photobacterium sp. Next base: position 25,968 of record NZ_JBVCPH010000021.1, read on the forward strand.
GTTTAATGTGGTTGCGCAGCTCTTCAATTTCAGTACTGGTACCGAGAAGTTGTTCAGGGAGGCTGTTTTCGATGATTTGCCACTGCTCGACGAGATTTTTCCGCTCTGCAATGACTTTTTCCAGTAAGTTAAGCAATTTTTTGGGTTTTAAAGGCTTTTCTAAGTAATTGACAGCCCCTTTCTGCATTGCTTCAACAGCCATCGAAATATCACCATGTCCGGTGATGGTGATGATAGGAAGATGTGGACTGATCGCCTTTACCTTGTCAATCAATTCCATGCCACTCATGGTGGGCATATAGATATCAGTCAGGATCACGCCTGACCAATTCGGATGGATCTCTTTGAGAGCCATGCGCGGATCTTGGAAGGCACGTGTTTTATAACCTGCAAGTTGCAATAAATGCTGGCATGAGTTCAGCACGTGCTGATCATCATCGATAAGTACAACTTGAATATCATTACTGAGCATCATTTATAGGGAACTCCAAAACAATCATAGCACCGCCGTTTAGTGTCGAGGCCAGTTGAATCGAGCCGTTCATCCGGATCATAATCGAACGGCAAATATTCAACCCAAGCCCTAACCCTACTTCCTTGGTGGTGGTAAACGGGGTAAATAGTGTATTTATAATGTCTTTGTCAAAGCCTTGCCCGTTATCACAACAGGCGATGGTTAGGTGTTGATCTGAACGTCCTAGCTCGATGATATCGACGTGGCCATGTACGTTGACTAAAGGTGCGAGGGCATCGCAGCTATTGACCAGTAAGTTCACAAGAACCTGTTCAATTTGAATCGGTTCACCAATGCCGGTACTCGATGGTGTAAGCTGATTATTGAACTGAATGTTATGTTGTTTGGCCCGATAGGCGACGATATCAATGGCATTCTGCGTCGCTTGATACAGATTAACGACACTGTTCAGTTTAGATGTTGTGGTTTTTTTTGAAAAGTTACGCAGGTTGGCAATGATGTGATCCATGCGTTCACAGATCTCATTCATTTTCGCCAGTGTGTCGTTCAGATCGGGATATTGGGTCTCGTTGTAAGTCATCTGTACAGTAAAAATGTATGTCGACAACGCAGAAAGCGGCTGATTTAATTCATGTGCCAGTGTTGTCATGGCCTGACCAACGACAGCCATTTTGGCCGATTGGATCAGTTCATCTTGTGCCGTGACAAGATTGGCCTCAGCGCGTTTTCTCTCTTCAATTTCATCGTGCAGCGCAGCGTTGGTGGCTGATAATGACTGTGTCTTTTCTTCGACTTTATGTTCTAGCCAGCGGGCAATATTTTCTTGTTCGGTAATATCGGTCAGGGTAATAATGACCTTAGGTATCTTATTTTGTTGAAAAACCCTCAGATCCAGACGGAAGTAGCGTGTCTGACGATATTCATCATTCATCGCCATGGTTAAACAGTAAGCACCTTCTCTGAGCAGTGTACTCTGTGAAGTGAATATTGATTTCAACTGCTGGTGCTTTTGTGGTTCGAATAAATCCCAAATCGTTTCTGATTTGACGTGTGGTGACGTGAGCAGGGGGAAAATTTCTTTGGCCTGATAGTTGACCGATTCAATCATCCCGTCTGTCGTGCAGGTGATGATACTTGCCTGGGTGTTGTTGATCAGGTTCAGGGCATTGGTTTTTTCGATTTCCTGTCGTTGCAGGCAGAAATTACGCAGGTTGCTACCGAGTTTGCCGATCTCGTCATCGCCTGTGACCGAAACCGGCAGTTCGACTTCACCCGTTACAACGGCACTCAGTGCCAGGCTCAGATCATGTAACCGGCCAACAATACGTTTGCGGACAAAATAGGTACAGATAAACGCACTACACAATAAGGCGCAGAGCAGAACAATAAAGAGAACGTGATTACCGGTCCTGACGGTTGTTTTTGCCTCGAGTTTAATACCTTGTAGCTCTCGACTTGCCTGATTGACCAGTTTATTTATTTGCTCTTGCTGAAAGTTTAGCCGGGTTTTAATCGTCTGTTTTTGATTGTCGGTCTGGAGATTGATCGCGACAATATTCTGAAGAAGCTGATGAAGCTTGCTGTCAGGCTGAACAATGGCAATCAGTTCAAGTAGTAACTGGTGGTGAGTAATGCTGGTAGCGTTATGTAGCAAAGCATCACTCAGTGATTTAATTTCCTTGGTTTTGTATCCAATAAATTGGAAAGCACTGCTGAGGTTACGCTGCTGATGGTGACGGGTGACCTCTTGAACCAGAGAAATTAGTTCATTTTCGTTAACGGTTAGTTGTTGTAACGCTGAAAAATCACTATAGAGCGAGGTTTGGGTTGTTGAGTTTAAACTTGCTGTGCGTGAATTGGTAATTTGCCATTCTAACTCCTGGTTCAACGGTGTCAGTTCATCAACGATATCCTGATGAAGCCATAAGATAGTTTCAGAGGTTTTATTCAGCTTCAGCTTCAGATCGATCTTAGTTTCCTGCAGTGTGGTGTAGAGCTGAATATCATTGGCCAGCTGGCGATATTCTTGCCTCAAGGTGTTGACCAGCGGCAGGGACGTTAAGGTAATCGTCGCACGGTTGAGATCTGCCATTTCGTTCTCAAGCCTGACTTTGAGCTGGTTCAGTCTTAGCTGGTTGTTCGTTGTGTACACTTCATTCAGATATGCCTGTAGTTCTGCGCTGCTGCGTTCCAGTTGATAGCTGGCTTTCAGTGCCGGGATATTTTCATCAACCATCAGATCAACCTGACTTTCCAAGGTTTTCCAAGTGGTAAAGGCAACAATGCTGACTAAGCAAACCATCAGTAGAATGCAAGTAAAGGCAGCGACAAGGCGTGAGCCAATCGTAGTGAATTTGAACAACACGGTAACTTACTCTTGGTTTATTTGATTGAGCAGATGATTTGCTTGCTGCAAATTTTGCTTAAGGGCTTCTTTCCACCGCTGAATTTCAGCGGCAACAACCGGATCTCTGCCGCGCTTTGCACCGTCACGATGAAATTGTGCCAAGTAAACAGGGGATCTGGATTGTTCTTCGGTAACGGGAACCTTAGCGGCATACTGTTTTGCCTGTAACAGTTTATTGTGAGCCTCAGCAGGCATATTATTTGTAGCCTCTAATTGATGGATGGAGGCCCAGGTACTATTAAGTTGATGTAGTTGCTCTGTAATTGCTTGATCAAAGAGCAGGGAAATGAGCGCATCTCGGCGATGTAACAGTTGTTTATTTAAAATAAAAGATGTGCTTTCTGCTAATTGTGGCTGATTAAGAGAATATTTAGCCATAGATGATTTTTCCAGTGCACGCTGGCCGGAGTCCGAAAGTAAAAAATCAACGAAATTTTTAGCATTTGAAATCGAATGACTTTTCTTCGCGATACCCACATAAGCCGGCATCAGAATAGAGTTGGGCAGATAATTAAAGTCGATGTAATTAAATACTTTTTTGCTGTTTATAGCATAACTGTCTATTACCGGAGCGGCGCCAATTAATCCTTTTGAAATAGCCTCGCTGACACCGAAACTTCGTGAGGAAATAAAGGCGATATTCCCCCCGATCTGCATGAGCAATTCCCAGCCATCTTTCCAGCCATAATGCTGAAGTATGTTTTCAACCATCAGACTTGTTGTGCCAGACCGAGAAGGGGTACTCATGGTGATATGGTGAAAGTACATTGCATTTGTTAAATCTTCCCATGATTTCGGCGTCGGTAAATGATGGCTGGCCAGATATTGCCGATTAGCCATCAGACCAAACCCAGAATAGCCGAATGCGGTTGTTTCACCTGAAATATCAATAACATGAGGTGATAGCCAGCTCGGAACCTGATGCGGTGAGTTAATGGCATAGAGCTGCTTGTTGGTTGAAAGGTGATTAAATAGCACAGGAGATGATGAGATGATGATATCAATATTCTGAGCATCATCTTTTGCTAACAGTCGTAAGGCCGAGCGGGTACGCCTGAATATGACACGTACTTCAGTATTCGGGAACAGTTGCCGGTATTGTTCGACTTGTTGAGAAATTGTGTACTCGGAAAAGGTTGTAAGTATCACGATTGGTTTACTTTCAGTGGCAAAAACATTCCCCGTAACCAATAAGAATATTAACAGTGTCGTGAGTGTTCTAATAATCTTCATCTTGGCCATGATGGTCGCTTTTAAATAATACATAGTGAAAATAGACCCTAAATTTAGCGTTTTGTGCGCCCTATCAAAATTACGGGAATAAGAGAATATTATTTAGAAAAGGGCATGGTCCATTCTTGGGACATTCTCAAGTCCGTTGTGAATCATTATCTTTGATATAACCAGACTTCTCCAGTTTAAATGTCCTTTTGTTGTCCGACGTTAAATTAATTTTGGGAAAGATTGATCCCAAAACCGCCTCCTTGCCGGATATGAATAACGGCCTATTATCCATCTCAAAGCACGACAGCTTGATTATTTTACATTACAAATAACAGTATATGCATGGAGATTAATATGTTTGATTTTTTTAAAACCAGACCGGATAAACCGGTTATGGAAGGAAGCCCTGATAAAATTCAGTCCGTTTTTAAACGCCACCAATGGTCTGTATTTTTAGGTTTAGTTTTTGGCTATGCCGTTTTCTACGTGGTACGTATGAGTTTGGGCGTTGTGAAAAAGCCGATGCTGGATGCGGAAATTGTGACCAAAGCAGAGCTGGGTATTATGGGTTCGGCTTTCTTTTTCACTTATGCAATTGGTAAGTTCTCGAATGGCTTTATGTCCGATTATGCCAACATCGGTCGGTTTATGTCATTTTCTCTCATACTGTCTGGCTTTACAGCCGTCGCGATGGGGATGAATACCACCGCATTTTTCTTTATCCTTTTATGGGGATTAAACGGCTGGTTCCAATCTGTAGGCTCGGCGCCTTCATGCGTTTCCCTCTTCCAGTGGTTCTCTCCCAAGCAGCGAGGCAGCCGTTACTCGATTTGGGGCGGCTCTCGTAATATCGGTGAAGGTATTACCTGGATTCTGACCGCGACCATGGTGAGCTACTTCGGTTGGCGTGCAGGCTTCATTGGTGCCGGTATTGCTGCGGTGATTGCTGGGCTATGCATGTTCTTCGTTCTGCGTGACCGCCCACAGACTTATGGTCTGCCTGATGCGGCAACTGCGTTTGGTGAAGAGCCTGAATTTAAAAAAGGCAATGATCCGAAAGAAACCCGCCGCGCTCAACTGTTCATTTTGAAGCAACCTACGGTGTGGCTGATTGCACTGGCATGTGCGGCGATGTACACCTCACGATATGCAATCTCTTCTTGGGCGGTGTTATATCTGCAGGAAGTCAAAGGCTATAGCCTGATTGATGCTGGTTTTGCAATGTCAGCTTACCCGATTGCCGGTCTTGTCGGTGCGGTTCTATCAGGAATTGTGTCAGACAAAATCTTTAACGCGAACCGCCATATTCCAACGTTGTTATATGGAATAGCCAACGTGATCGGGATGTTCTTACTATTCTTTGCTCCACCAAGCCGAATGATGGATGCTGCAGCCTTGACACTGATTGGCTTTGCAATTGGTGGTCTGGTTGTCTTCCTGGCTGGCCTGACAGCATGTGATCTTATGCCTAAAAACGCAGTGGGTGCGGTGAAAGGCTTCATCGGTCTGTTCTCGTACATGGCAGCATCGGCGCAGGAGCTGATTTCATCAAACCTTATCACGGTAACTGAAGTAGTGAATGAGGCCGGTGAAACGATGAAAGTGTATGACTTTGGTGCTGCACAGTATTTCTGGATTGGTGCATCAATTGTATCGCTATTCTTAGCCTTAACGGTTTGGAATGCCAAGAAGGTAACCATGATTGATGAACCTGGCGAGCCTGCTCTAGCGAAATAGTAGTTGTGAAATAAATGATTTTAAGTAGCGGCGTGATGCCGCTACTTGTCTAATTACGTATTCTCTAAGGTAATACCTATGTGCAAAACCAAAATTGTTGCCACGCTAGGCCCCGCCAGTAATGATCCGCAAACGATTGAAAAATTAATTTTAGCGGGTGTGAACGTCGTTCGTTTGAATTTCTCTCATGGTACCGCTGAAGAGCATATTGCCCGCGCTGAATTAGTTCGGGCAATTGCTTTGCGGTTAGGGCGCCATATTGGGGTATTAGCTGATCTGCAAGGGCCTAAAATTCGCATTGCTGCTTTTCGTGATGGCAAGGTGATGCTTGAAAAAGATCAGACATTTACCCTTGATGTAAACATGGCCTCAGATGCCGGCACAAAAAACAGCGTCGGTTTGGACTTTCCCCAATTAGTCAACGACGTGCAGCAAGGCGACATTCTACTGCTGGATGACGGACGTATTCGTCTGAAAATAACGGGCATTGATGGCGGGAAAGTTCACACCACAGTGTTAAATGCTGGGGTGCTGTCTAATCGAAAAGGGATCAATCTGCTTGGTGGTGGCCTTTCGGCACCTGCGCTTACCGATAAGGATAAGCAGGATATCATCACTGCAGCGGCTCTTGATGCCGATTATATCGCCGTTTCCTTTCCTCGTAATTCAGCTGATTTACATGAAGCTCGCCAGTTGGTTAAAGCGGCTGGCTGTCATGCCGCAATCGTGGCAAAAGTGGAACGGGCTGAAGTGGTGGCCTCAGTGAAAGCAATGGATGATGTTATTTTAGCGTCTGATGTGATTATGGTTGCACGGGGGGACCTGGGCGTTGAAATCGGTGATGTCAATTTACCTCTGATACAAAAGCGGTTGATTGAGCGGGCGCGTTATCATGGCCGTCCGGTGATCACGGCGACTCAAATGCTGGAGTCGATGATTGAGAATCCGATGCCAACGCGAGCTGAGGTATTGGATGTTGCCAATGCGGTGCTTGATGGGACGGATGCCGTAATGTTATCGGCCGAATCTGCCGCGGGTAAATACCCGGTTGAAGCCGTTGCTTATATGGCTGATATTGCAAGTAGCGCAGAAGAGCGTATCAGCGAAGCCAGTGACAATTGGCAAAACTTACTGAATCTATGCTCAGAGCCGCGAAAAAGCATGGCGTTAGCGGCCATGCTGTCGGTATCAAACTCAACCCAAAAATCAGGTGTGGCCATTATTACCGAGCAGGGTGACACACCCCGCTTAATGTCTCGCTGGCAGGGCAAGCAGCAGATTTGGGCACTGTCTCATGACCCTCGTGTTTTACGTCAATTGGCATTATTGCGAGGTGTTACGCCGGTTTATTTCGAGCATGCCGGAAAGTCAGGGCTAGTGCTGGCAGAAGAGGTGAAATCTGTTCTCTATTATGCCGAGATGTTAAACGATATTGATTCGCTGATCTTAACGCAATTTGAATCACTCGAAAATGTTGGGGATACCGATATTTGTCGATTCATTAAATTAACGAAGACGGCGGAGCCAGTAGCCGCTTAATCTGATTTCTTGCCGGTAGATCGGTGTGTTGTTTAGTGGTGATACTTCGCGCTCCACCGAAGTGATCACTGTTGGCTTTGACTGGCGTTATTGATCGATTATTTTCGCTCGCCTTACTTTGCAAAAAGTGGCGAGCGTTTTTTTTCGCCGTTAATTCGATGGCCGGACTTTAAACTCGGCTTTATCCAAGTCATGTTTTTTCATTCTTAAGTACAGTTTCTTGCGTGGTATCTGCAGGTAAGAAGACACTTCATTGATACGTCCGGTAAAGAGGTACAATGCATCTTCGATGAGTTGTTTTTCATAGTCATCGACCAGGTCATCTAACGGACTGCTCATCTGTTCTAATGGCTTAGAGCGCTCTTGTCCGGTCAGCTTGACAATACCAATAGCATACAGTTCTGCGACGTTTTTCAGTTCCAGTACATTCCCTTTCCATTCATGACGGTTAAGGGTGTTGATGTAGGCTTTATCAACAGCAGGAATCGCCTTATTGAGCTTTTGGCAGCTCAGCTTCAAGAACTGTCGGAATAACGGTGTAATATCGCAGTTGCGTTGCCGTAGGGGCGGCAAAGAAAAGCGTACCTGGCTCAAGAAGTAGAACAGTTCAGGTAACATTTTTTCATTTTCTACCACCTTTTCCGCCTCGCCTTCGACAATGGCTAACACCCTCACTTCCTTTTTGCACTGGCGTTCTTGCTCCAACAAGAAACGACATAACCACTGTTGTGCTTCAATTGGCATGTCCTGCGGATTGTTGAGACACAAACAGCCACTACGGGCGGAAATCATGCTCCGTTGCAGATCCGGGGTACAAGTAATGGCTGAACCATTGATGTTGATATAAGGTCCCTGATGAATAATGCTATTTTTATGCAGCAGTTTGGCAACAGTATGACGACCGGTGCCGGTTTCCCCTTCAATCAGCACATCTTTGGTTGTGAGTGCGATTTGTGTTACCTGCTCACGAATTTTAACGATTAACGGACTGTCACCATTTAATTGTTTTGATGAAGTATGGTGGATGGTTCTACGCTGATTAACGACCTGTTTACGCTGAGGCAGGAACCGTTCTAATAACGCCAGAAGATCCGCTGGCTGTAGTGGCTTTTGTAAAAAATCGATTGCCCCTTTTTTTACCGCATCGACCGCCATCGGGATATCACCGTGGCCTGTGATCATGATAACGGGCAACTCTTCATCCAGGCTTTTAATTTTATCCAGTAATTCTATGCCGTTCAGACCAGGCATATACATATCGGTAACGACGACCCCCGGCCAGTTTTTATCTAGCATCCCCAAAACCTGGGTCGGATCTGTCGTGGTTTGTGCTTTATAGCCAGAGACTTCAAGCAAATGTTGATAAGCATCTACAACATCCTGATCATCGTCAACAATCAGTACTTCAATATCATCATTCATTATCATCATTATTTAACTCCAATACGACCATAGCTCCACCGTGAAGGTTTGAAGCCAGGAAAATCTCGCCCCCTAAACGGGTCATAATTGAACGACAAATACTTAACCCCAGGCCAAGCCCGACGTCTTTCGTTGTAGTAAAAGGAATAAAAAGTTTCTTGATGCTCTCGGCAGCAAAACCCTCCCCGGTGTCACTGACCATCATACGCAGAGGGCTACCGATAGTGTCAAGCGTACTTATCGTGATGTCTCGCCGTTCGCTTGCAGCGACAGCATCGCAACTATTCACCATTAAATTGACCAGAACCTGCTCTAGCTGCACTTGATCGGCTAGCGCATAGAGCGCTGTATCAACCTCATTGATAATGGTTGTTTTTTGAACTTTCGCCCGGCTTTCAACAATCAGCATGGCTTGATGTATTGATTCATGGATATTAACGCGTATCAGCGGGTTGCTCGCTGATTGTTTGCGAGCGAAATTACGTAAGCTGGAAATAATATTGCCCATTCGTACGGTAAGGTGCTCTATCTTGTCCAGACTCGTTGCCAGCCGATCGTGATTTTGCTTTTTAATTGCCACTTTAGTCGCAAAAACATGGGTTGAGATGGCTGAAAGAGGTTGGTTTAATTCATGTGCGAGCGATGTCATGGCTTGGCCGACTACCGCCATTTTTGCCGCTTGAATGAGATCATCTTGTGTTGCGCGTAAGTCATCTTCAACCCGCTTACGATCATCCACCTCTGCCCTCAACTGTCGGTTACTGTTGGTCAGAGACTGTGTTTTTTCCCGTACCATATTTTCTAACCAGCGAGCGGCATTTTCCTGCTCGGTGATATCTGTCATCGTGATGATAACCTTATCGCTATTTCCTTGTTTAAATAAACGAAAATCAAGCCTCAGGTACAGTGTTTTTTCTTGGTAGTTCTGTTTTAGGGTGAGGTTACAGGCCCCTTTTTCCACTAGCGGGCTGCCATCAGCAAAAAGGTACTTAAGCCTTTGCTGCATGTTTTCATTAAAGAAATCCCAAATGGTTATATCGGCCATGGCGGTATCGTAGCTAAACAGCTTTAAGGCGCTGGGATTTACGGATTCCACAACACCGTTTAAATTGCAGGTGATGATGCAGGCTTGCGTGTTGTTGATCAGGTTCAGGGCATTACTTTGCTGCATTTCCTGCATCTGGCGACAGAAATAACGGAGGTTATCACCGAGCAAACCGATTTCATCATCGCCAGTAACCTGAATATTGGCATTCAAATTACCTTTGGTAACTGAATCAAGATCCTGACTTAGTAGGTTCAGGCGTTTTACAATTCCCCTGCCAACCAAGTGGATTGACAGCATAATGGATAATAATATCGACAGAGACACGAAGCCAAGCATCATCGCACGGCTAAATATGATGGATTGTCTGGTTTCATCATTTAATTGCTGCAGTGAGGTATCGGCTTGTTCCACCATGTTCTGGATCCGACCTTCCTGATCTTGCAGCCGGGTCTGGATACGTTTTTCATGCCGGCTGATATCTATATGCAACTGTACATTTTTTTTAAGCCGCTTTTCAAGTACACCGCCAGGTTCAACTAACCCAATAAATTCTTGCAGTAATTGCCGGTATGAAATCGTTGAGGGGTAGTGATGCAGTTTTTGACTCATTGTTCTGATTTCATTGGTTTTGTAACCAATAAAATAGAACGCATTACTGAGATCACGGTGTTGGTGTTGCTGAATGATTTCCAGAACCAATTGGTGCAGCTTATTTTCATTAATGGTGATCGATTGGATCAGCGAAAACTCGGTCATGACATCAGCCATGACGTCACTGTTAACGGCATTGGGTAGCATCCGCGTTAATTGCCATTCCACCTCCTGACGGAGCGGGGTCAGTTCATCGACCAAATCCTGATGGAGCCATCTGATGGTGTTTTCGGTCTGTGTTAGCGAGTACAGGTGCGTGTTACGCTGGTTAAGTAAGTCAGCGAAAACAGCGATATCTTGTACCAAGATTTCATGCTGAGTCTTTATCGATGGGTAAGAATTGAGGCCGACGGTGTCAGTGATCGCATTGGTGATCTGTTCCAGCTTAATGTTGATCTTCAGCTTCAGATCGTTATGCGTGACGGGGTCGGTATTGTGGCTGAGCCGATGGAGGCTGGCCTGCAGGCCAGCGGTGTTTCTTTCTAGCTGATAACTTGCCTTGAGAGTGGGCATATTTTTGTCAACGATAGTCTTAATCTGGTTATCGATGGCTTCCCAGTTGACCAGGGAAATTAAGCTTACGCTGATGGTGAGAAAAGCCATAAAGGCAATCGCGGCAATCAGGCGATATCCAATTGTTTTCCTGCGAAGCATCATTTGCTCCCTTCGCGCTCAGCAATGATTTTCTGGCTGAGGGCGATTGATTGCATAAGTTGACTACTCATAATACCGCGCCAGGCATTAATGCGCCTTGCAGTTTGCACATGTGTACGGGATAGCGACAGTTCATGATGGCTATCGCTATTGGCCTGAGTTTCAGTAACCGGTGGAGTCGAAGCAAGGCGGATCGCTAAATTGAATTGGCGGCGTTGTTCGTCTGTCAGGTTTTGCGCCGTGTTGAGCTTGTGGATCAGCTGCCAAGCCTGGTTCAATAAGACTAATTGGTGACTGACTGTTTGTTCAAATAGTTGTTTTACCAGTACTTCCCGGTGACGAGTCAGGGTCATATCCAGTGGTTGGAGTGCATAAGGTTGTACCGTTTTTTGCTTTAAGCCATATTTGTGCAGCGAACTCGTCGGCAATTTTTCCTGCACCTCATCAGAGAGCAAATAATTAATTAATGCCAGGCTGTGCTTGGAGTGATGGGTATTGTTGACGGCTGCGATATAACTCGGGATCTTCGGACTGTGGTTCTGGTAATTGAACCCTATAAAAGGGAACTGTTTCTGGCTTTCGTAGGCGAAGCTGTCAATGACGGGACCAATACCGGCCAGGCCGCGAGAAATGGCATCGCTTACCCCAAAACTGCGGGCAGAAATCGAAGCTAAGTTACCACCAATTTGTAAGAGAAGTTTCCAGCCTTTTTTCCAGCCATGGCGTTGCAGAATGTTTTCAACCATTAGATGCGTGGTGTCAGATCGGTATGGGCTACTCATGATCACATGCCGAAAATATTGGGGGTGGGTCAGACTTTCCCAACGGGCCGGGATATCAAGATTATGTTTGGCTAGGTAATCATAATTCCACATTAGGCCATAGCCCGAGTAACCGAAGCTAACAATGTTATCTGACTGACTCTGCCTAAATGGGTCGATGAGTTGTGAGTGAGCGATATTGGCATTCAGCTCAATTAGCTTGTTTTGTTCAATCAAAGGTTGGAGTAAAGATTGCGAGGATGAAATCACAATATCAATACTAGGACTGTTTTTTTCCAGTAAGCGAACACCGGATTCTACCCGGCGGTGAAGAACATTGATCTTTGCTTCTGGGTATTGCTGCTGAAATTCCAGAAGTATCGGCGTAATGGATGATTCTGTAAATGTTGTCAGAATAATTAAATGATTCGTTGGTGCAGCAATGCAACCTGGTGAAATAATTAGCAATAACAGAAGCAATCGAATCATGGTAGTGAATACTATCCTTTTTATTGATAGGTTTTATATACAAGGTTAGTTTGCGAGATTATACCTAAATAACGGCGCTTATTTTCAATCTTCTAAGATGTTGGTGGTTTTTATCGGTCGAATGATTTGGATGTGTCATTACTGACTCATTATCGGGGTGAGGGTACGTATTTATAACGGTAACCGATACAACAAAATATTGACCGGTGAGGGAGGGATTTAAGTGTTTTGGTTTCGTTCTATTGCCACTAGGTGTTTGTTTGTAGACAAAAAAACCGGAGGATGGACTCCGGTTTTTTAAATGTATACAGAAGAATATTATGTCCAAATACTGCTAGATAAAAATATCACTAGGCATTCAGAATTTGTTGGATCTCAGTAGCGGATAAATGGTATTGGCGGGGACAGTTGCGCCAAGTTTGCAGCATACGCTGATATTTTTCTAGCAATGGTACCTGGCTGTTGAACTGGTGCTCAGATTTATCAAACTGAGGATACAGACCTTCTTCATCGGTTAAGAACCGGACATAGTGAACCAGTTGTGATTCCGTGGCGGCATCAAAGCCCAGAAACTGCAGACGGCGAGGTTCAACCAGTTGCTGGTTGGCCTCATCGAGCATTTTGTACGATTCCTGCAGCGCGTGATGCATTTCCATGAAGTCAATAACATTGCGGCAGTCTTCTTCGGGAAGGCAGCCGAAGTCTTTGTTCAGTTCGCGCATTTGCAGGCCATAACCGCGCTCAACAATGGTCTGAAGCCGGCGATATTTTTCTGCGTTTTCAGGGCTCATCTGAGACATCAGAGAATACTGGTTAGAAAGAATAAGACGTTGAGCGTTTGTCATTTCCATAATAGAAGGCCTTAATATTGTTATATTCTGAAGTTGAGATTATCAGGTTAAGTTTAAAAAATATTGATCTGACGACGTGTGGTCGCTGATTTTTCACTAAATAAAACCGAGTGATGAAAGCTTAAGCAGTAAGTGATTATATTGTTGATTCACAAGGCTTTTAACCATTATTTTTATAAGGGTACTGCATCATTTTTCCCTTCTACAATCGTAGTGTAGGTAATGGATCGGGGGGAAGGCAATAGAGGCGGAATGACAAATTTACAGCGGGCAGGCCAAAGAAAGAGCCACTGAGTGTAGCCCTTTAGCGTTTGATGACAGGAGGCGTTCTGTGCCTTACTGGCTTTAAGACGGTTAGCTTAAGCCAATAATATTACCATTGTCGTCAAGATCTAACGCCATATAGGCCGGCTTTTCAGGTAAGCCAGGCATAGTCATGACATTGCCGCATAAAGCATAAACAAATCCCGCTCCCGCACAGAGTTTCAGTTCACGGACCGGCAGAAGGAAATCTTTCGGGGCACCTTTCACGCTGGGATCATGGGTGATTGATAAGGGGGTTTTTGCCAGGCAGACCGCTAAATTATCATGGCCCTGAGCTTTCAGCTCTGCCAGTTGTTGTTTGGCTCGTTCAGATAATTCAATCCCCCGGCTGCCATATCCCACCTCGGCGACCGTCATCAGTTTCTCTTCTAAAGTCTGTGACAGGCGGTAAAGTGGTTTAAAGTCAGCCGGTGTTTCACAGGCTGTCACCACGGCTTGAGCCAGTGCAATGGCCCCGTCACCGCCTTTACCGAAAGCTTCGCTGATCGCCACATCCACATAAGTACCAAAGTCCTGGTCGTTAACCATCGCTTTTAGCTGTGCAAGTTCGGCATCACTGTCTTGCGGGAAGCGGTTAATGGCAACAACAACCGGTAAGCCGTATTTGGCGGCATTATGGATGTGCCATTTGAGGTTCTCAAAACCCGCGTGGAGTGCTTTTTCATCCGCGGCGAAAATCGCGTCGGGCAGTGGCTGACCCGGACGTAAATCATACAGCCCTGAGTTGGCTTTTAAGCCGCGCAGTGTGGCAACCATGACCGCACAATCAGGGCCGCGATCGGCTTGTTGCGCTTTGATGTTACAGGCTTTCTCTAACCCCATATCAGAGCCAAAACCGGCTTCGGTAACGGTGAATTCACTTAATTTCAGCGCGATACGATCGGCAATGATGGATGAGTTGCCATGGGCAATATTGGCGAATGGTCCGGCATGAATAAGGGTCGGCACACCTTCCAGCGTCTGCATCAGTGTCGGCTCAATAGCTTCGCACAGAGTGACGGCCATGGCACCCGCAACGTGAAGATCGTCGGCAGTGATTGCCTGGCCATCAATATTATAAGCCAGTACGATGCGGCCGATTCGCGCACGCATATCGGCAAGATCTCTGGATAAGGCCAGAATTGCCATTAGCTCCGAAGCGGCAGAAATGTCAAAACCGTCTTCGCGTTCCAAGCCATTAATGGTTTTTCCCGGTTCATTTAGCCCCACGGTGATCTTGCGCAGCGCGCGGTCATTATGATCCATGACTCGCTTCCAGACGATACGGTTAATATCGATACGCAGCGGTGTCAGCTCGGTTCGCCGGGAAAATTGCTCATAACCATGGCGTTCTTCATGGTACAGGCGGGCATCAATTGCTGCCGCCGCAAGGTTATGGGCGGCGGTGACTGCATGAATATCACCGGTCAAATGCAGGTTTAGCTTTTCCATCGGGGCGACCTGGCTGTAGCCTCCGCCGGCCGCGCCGCCTTTCACGCCAAAGACCGGTCCCATAGAAGGCTGGCGAATACAGGCAATGACTTTTTTCCCCACTTTGGCTAGCCCTTGAGATAAGCCAATGGTAGTTACCGTCTTACCTTCACCGAGTGGCGTCGGGGTGATGGCTGTCACTAGCACCAACTTCCCCTCAGGTTTATCAGCCAGACGTTTAAGAATCGAAGGCTTAACCTTGGCTTTCAAGGAGCCTTGCAGGGTCAGATCTTCAGCTTTTATCCCTGTAACTTCGGCAATCTGGTCGATAGGAGTGAGTAGGGTGTCGCGGCAAATTTGAATGTCGCTTTTCATATGGGCTCATTTCCTCATAGCAATGACAACAGTGAATCGTGACAACGGATATACTGCATCAGATTGCTTCAACAGGAGCGCAATCGTTTGCTTTGCGTTTATACCATAATTTTATCATGAATAAATAGAGTAATGGCGGGATAAATGTTGGTGCTTGGCGTGAAGGCGATCCGTGATGCTCGAGGTATGAGATACGAGGTATAGAGCCAGACTATTACCCCCGATTGGGGTAATAGTCTGTGGGTTTGCTTATCAGGCGACTTCACACTCCTGGGATTTTTTCTCTGGGGCGATAACGGGTATTTGTTTGCCATAGACCGGGCGAAGCGCTTTGATAATGTCATTGCGGGTGATCATACCGACGAGTACCTCATCTTTAACGACAGGGAAGCTGTGCGGGCGGTTTACCACCATAGTACGGGCACGTTCATTCAATGAAAGCGTCGTCAGTCGGGTTGCAATACCGCCACTTGTGACCGGGTACAGAATATTTTTGTCGATACTCATATACTCAGCAATATCAAGAATTGTGTTATCCGGGCTAACGGTCTGGATTTCATGCTTCATTAAGTCTTGCACTTTGCTTTCAGCATTTGGCATATAGTCACTACACCAAAGGTCAACCAAGGAGTCATGGACAGAGAAGAAACCGACTAGACGCTTATCGCTTGAGAGTACCGGCGCACCTGAAAGCTCTTGGTTAATCAGGATATCAAGGGCTTCTGCAACAGGCATGCCTGGTAGAAGGGTTGTCGTTGCAGGGTGCATGTGGTCGTTAACAAGCAGGTTGTCCTGAAGCATAATAGTGTCCTTATTTAAAACGGTAGAATGTGAGAAGTCGGGTGTGATGATGGTAGCTGTTGCATGGTGTTCTTTAGGCGAGCTGAAAATAGCCCAGTAGCTAAGACCGACGAGAACGCCGCCGCCAACGATATTGCCCAGCGTAACGGGGATAAGGTTGGCAAAGATGAAGTTGTGGATATTGAGATCGGCATACTGTTCCGGCGAGACACCGAGATTTAGCCAGAATGAGTCTGGGGCGATGTTCTGGATAGTGATACCCAGTGGCACCATAAACATGTTGGCGACGCTGTGCTCAAAACCGGTGCTGACAAACATCGCAACCGGTAAAACCATGATTGCCATTTTTGTCATCATGTTGCTTGAGCAAAACGTCATCCAGATGGCAAGACAGACCAATAGGTTACATAAAACACCCAAAGAGAAAGCTTCCAAAGGCTGGTGGTGCAGTTTGTGCTGGGCAACGTTTAGTGCATTTAATCCCCACTGGCCGCCGTCGAGCTGATACAGGCTGGCCATAGAGACCAGAAGCAATAGCAGCATCGCGCCCAGGAAGTTGCCGAAATACACTTTTGCCCATGTTTTTAGCATGTGTCCGGTGGTGATATGTTTGTTGGCTCTGGCGATAGAAGACAGCACCGTGCTGGTAAACAGCTCACCGCCGCAGATGACGACTAAAATCAGCCCCATGCTAAAGGCTAACCCACCAAATAAACGATTGATCCCCCAGTTGATTTCGCCATTACCTGTCGTCACCGTAAGGTAGAAAACAAAGGCGAGTCCAATGAAAACTCCGGCAGTGATCGCTAATGCGATTGTTTTGCTCGTCGACTTTGATGCTTTACTGACAGCATATTTTTCAGCCTGTTTCATCATTTCCATCGGGCTGTAATTGGAATCAGTATTGATTGCCGAGCTCATCGATATGATCTCCAGGTCGATTCGACAACGTTGCCGGGTGAATTAAACAAAAAAGGGGGTAACTGAGTCATAGCTTCTCCTTATATCGAGATGTGTGTTTAACGTGACTTCAGCTTAAGGGGGGATAAAGGTGTGAGTAAAATTGATTTTTTTCTTATGGCTAATCATAAAAATTGATACTAGATAATGGTAAAGTACCGGTTAATCATAGGGTTCAGGAAGGAAGGAGTCGCAATGCGATACTCTTTGAAGCAATTGGCGGTATTCGAAGAAGTCGCCAGCTCGGGCAGTGTCAGTAAAGCTGCTGATCAGTTAGCGCTTACTCAGTCAGCAGCCAGTATGGCATTAGCTCAGTTAGAGAAATTACTTGGCAGGCCGTTGTTTGAGCGTCAGGGAAAGCGAATGGCGCTGACATACTGGGGAACATGGTTAAGGCCAAAGGCAAAACAGCTATTATTTGACGCCCAGCAGATCGAATTAGGTTTCTATGAGCAGCATTTAATCAGTGGCGAAATTGCGCTGGCAGCAAGCCAGACAGCCGCAGAGCACTTGTTGCCTGAGCTCATCAGCAATATAGATAGCAATTTTCCTGAGCTGCGTATTAACTTCATAGTAAAAAATACAGAGAAAGTTATCGATGGTATAAAGAACTTTGATTATGAGTTTGGTGTCATAGAGGGGCGCTGTGATGATAGCCGTCTCCAGCAAGAAGTGTGGTGCCACGACCATTTAGTGATTATCGCTTCTAAACATCATCCGTATGCAAAGTATGAAAAAGTCAGTTTTGCCCAAATGGAGCAGGCCAAATGGGTCTTGCGTGAACAAGGGGCTGGCACACGGAAAATTTTCGAGAGTGCCATCCATGGTGTGATTGATGACCTTGATGTCTGCCGTGAATATGAACAAGTCTCCGTGCTTCGTACGCTGGTCGCGAATGGTTTGTACTTGAGCTGCCTGCCATACCTGGATGTTGTCAAGTTCATTGAGCGCGGTGAACTGGTTGCCTTGAATGTGCCAGAATTAAATATGGAGCGGACCTTGTCGTTTATATGGCGAGCTGATTCTGTCGAAAATCCGTTACGCGACTGTATTAAGCGTGAAGCTCTGCGCATGATTCGAGAAAGCAAAAGAGAGATGTAATCACTATCAATTTTATTGATACATCAATATGCGCATAATTTATATAAACTTGTGTTTTTATTTGGGCGTTTGACACGTTCAATTACCAAACGCGAGCTTCCGTGGCTTCTTTACTGGGCTTGATATGCCTGAAGTGGTATATCGGTCTGTTTATATAACAGGCTGGCATAAAGGCCGTGTCTGGATTTTACGTCGGGTTGGACATAAGAAATAAATATAAAACTAATTGCTTATTGGTATTCATATCCTTGATGGTCTGTTGCGCTTGAGGTTTGAAATAGTGCAGCCGGGAGTTTGGTTAAATATTCCTGCAAGTGTGCCAGTAATAAGCGCATTTTCTTGGAATTGGCGGCTCTCGGCGGGTAAACACCGTAAATATTGATATCACTCAGCTGGTATTCCTCCAGGATCGGGGTGAGTTGTCCCGACGTGATTAATGGCTGGGCATCGTAAATGGGTAATCGCCCGATGCCATGGCCGCCCAACACAAAAGCCGTTCTTGCCGATGCACTGTTGGTGGCAATACTGCCTTGCATTCTGACATTGTATGAGCGGCTGCCTTTCGACAGGGTCTGAATGCGGGACGTTTTTTTATAGACGACCCATTCATGATTAGCCAGCTCTGCCGGCGTGTGGGGCAGGCCGTATTGACTAAAATAGCTCGGGGCACCACAAAGAATATTTTTCATGGTCATTAGCTTACGGGCATACAGGCCTGAATCCGCGAGAGGCGCTCCCCGAATCGCTAAATCGACACCTTCCTGTATGATATTCACGATTTCATCGGTCAGGTTCAGATCGATTTCAATTTTGGGGTATTGTTTTTTGAAGGTATCCAGAGCCGGTATTATGGTATACATGCTGATATTAACCGGAGCGGTGATAATGAGTTTTCCTTCCGGCTCTTCGCGCAAATTTTCGATTTGCTGATTGGCTGCGGCCGCTTCGTCACTGATGTTCTTGCAACGCTGGTAATAACGCTGGCCTGCGTCGGTCAGGCTAATGCTGCGGGTGGTACGGTTGAGCAAGGGGATCCCAATATGCGTTTCGAGCTTTTTTAAATGGTAACTCACTACCCCGCGGGACAGTCCCAGTTGTCTTGCAGCAGCCGAGAAGCTGCCTTGCTCAATAATTTGTGCGAATACCACCATGCTTTTTAGCTGCTCAAAGGAAACATCCATTTTGACTCTGCTCTTATCTGTTGTTGATTGAATGAGTGATGCATATACGCCAATAGTATCCACTGTTCTAATTATTAAAACAATGATTCTCAATTTATCACCATTGTTTGATTAATCGTTCAGGCATAGACTTTCATCACGCGCTTAATCGAACAAGACGAGGTTGATAATGAAAATTTTAATGGTGCTAACATCCCACGATAAGCTGGGTGAGACTGATCATAAAACGGGCTTTTGGGTCGAAGAATTTGCCGCGCCGTATTACTGTTTTTTAGATGCCAATGCTGACGTTACTCTCGCCTCACCTGCAGGTGGTCAGCCTCCGATTGATCCCAACAGTGAATTAGAGCAATCACAAACCGAGGCCACAGTGCGTTTCAATCACGATGAACAAGCGCAGCAGGTGTTAGCACATACCTTAAAGTTGGCCGACGTAAATGAAAAAGATTACGATGCTATCTTCTACCCTGGTGGTCATGGGCCATTGTGGGATTTGGTGAGCGACAGCCATTCAATCGCGTTGATTGAGGCCTTTTGGCAAGCAGGAAAACCCGTATCGGCGGTATGTCACGCCCCGGCGGTGCTGCTAAATGCGAAGGATCAAGACGGTGAATATATCATTTCTGGCAAAGCGGTCACGGGCTTTACCAATTCAGAAGAAAAGGCTGTTGGTCTGGCCGAGGTAGTCCCTTTCTTACTGGAAGATGAATTAAAAGCCCGAGGCGGACAGTTTGAATCGGCACAAGACTGGAATCCGCTCGCCATTCAAGATGGTATGTTAATTACAGGGCAGAACCCTGCATCATCAGAAGCGGTTGCAGAAGCACTTCTGACCCTGTTAGCCAGATAAACGAAGATCTAAATATACATAGAGCAATAGAGACAAATTAATAATTAATCCCTTGAATACAAAGGAACGAGCAATGCTTAACTTCACGTTTCATAACCCGACGAAAATCTTTTTTGGCGAAGACCAAATAGCAGCTATCGCAAAAGAGATCCCCGCGGATGCTAAAATTCTCGTCACTTACGGTGGGGGATCTATCAAAACCAACGGCGTATATGAGCAGGTCAGCAATGCGCTGAAAGAGCATAACTGGATTGAATTTTCAGGCATCGAGCCTAATCCGCAATATGATACTTTAATGAAAGCTGTGGAAGTGGTTAAAGCTGAGCAAATTACTTATTTGCTGGCGGTTGGCGGTGGTTCAGTCGTTGACGGTACTAAATTTATTGCAGCGGCGGCCCGCTTTGAGGGGGATGAACCTTGGGATATTCTGGCGAAAAATGCACCAGTAGAAGACGCTGTGCCGCTGTCGTGTGTATTAACCCTGCCGGCAACAGGCTCGGAAAGTAATATCGGCTCCGTGGTTACCCGCGGTACGACGAAGCTGGCATTTATGTCGCCTTATGTACGCCCGATCTTTGCCGTCCTGGATCCTAAAGTGACCCTGAGCCTTTCTGAGCGTCAGGTTGCTAACGGCGTGGTTGATGCGTTTGTTCACACCATGGAGCAATACCTAACGTTCCCGGTAAATGCAAAGGTACAAGATCGTTTCTCCGAAGGCTTACTGATGAACCTGATAGAGGAAGGTCCTAAAGCCCTGGCAACCCCCGATGATCTTGAAGTGCGCTCGAATGTGATGTGGTCGGCAACGATGGCCCTGAACGGTCTAATCGGTTCGGGTGTGCCGCAAGACTGGAGTACCCACATGATCGGCCACGAGCTGACAGGTCAGTACGGTATGGATCATGCGCGTACATTGGCGATTATTCTGCCTGCGGTAATGAAAGTACAGCGTGAGCAGAAACGCGGTAAATTAATCCAGTACGCAGAACGTGTCTGGCACCTGTTTGACGGTACTGAAGAAGAAGTGATTGATCAGGCTATCGCGAAAACAGAAGCATTTTTCAAAGCGATGGGCATGCCGGTACGCCTGAGTGATGAAGCTCTCGATGCCGCCAGTATTGAAAATGTGCTGGAGCAGCTTGAACTTCACGGGATGACAGCACTGGGTGAACATGGCGACATGACACCAGAAGTTAGCCGTAAGGTACTGGAAACTGCGTTGTAAGCATTTTCGTAAAATGTCCCGAATTAACTAAGGCCTATCCGCGATATGCGGGTAGGCTTTTTTATAACCAATTGCTCATAATGGCTTAGTGTTGTATCGGTTTTGATGTTTCTTTCGGCTTCAGCACCTTTAGTATCAGGCCGTTTCGCGCTAGTACATTACCTTGTGGCCATAGCTGGCGAGAATGTCTTTCATTTTTTCCATGGTTTCTTTTGATGGCGGGTTTACCCCAGAGAGCGGGTAGTCGTAACCCATCGCTTCCCATTTATGTTCGCCTAGCTGGTGGTATGGCAGCAGCTCAACTTTCTCGATGTTGTCCATATCTTTGATAAATTCACCCAGCATATGGGCTGAGCGTTCATCATCGGTATACCCCGGAACAATCACGTAGCGAATCCAGGTTTTTTGCCCGCGCTTGTGCAGATGCTCGGCAAAATCCAGAACGCGTTTGTTCGGAACACCAACAAGATTTTGATGGATGGTATCGTCCATTTGTTTTAGGTCGAGCATGACCAGATCGGTTGCGTCTAGAACTTCATCAATGACATCGGTATGTTTACGGATATACCCGTTAGTGTCGAGACAGGTATGGATACCTTCTGCTTGAGCCGCCCGGAAAAAGTCGCGGATAAATTCAGGCTGAAGCATCGCCTCTCCCCCGGATGCTGTAACACCACCGCCAGAGGCGTTCATAAAATGGCGGTATGAAACGGCTTCCTTTATGAGTTCTTCAACAGTGATTTCTTTCCCGCCATTAAGATCCCAGGTATCGCGGTTGTGGCAATACTGACAGCGCATCAAGCAGCCTTGCATGAATACAATAAAACGGATGCCTGGTCCGTCGACGGTTCCGCAAGATTCGAAAGAGTGGATTCGGCCTTTTACTGACATTGCTTACTTCTCCGCATGGGCGTGTTTTTATACCTGTCATTTTATTACAGAATGGCAGGCTAAAGTAGCAATAATACAGCGAGGTTGCTGTTGTCTTTAATAAGTATGCCTAAACGGCTTCAAGATGTGCTGAAGCCTGTATTTTGACGTGGCTTAGGTGTTGCCATAATTTTGGGGAGCGGGTGCACGAAGGGGCGGATGGTTTATATATTGGGATAATCCAGAAAAACAAAAAAAGCCGATCAGAGATCGGCTTTTAAACTTACTTTTAAGTGGCGGATTTCGAGTTATCAGACTCTAGTTTCTCACCCCTTGAGACTGAACTCTAGATTATAGAGACTCAGTGAAAGTACGTGCGATAACGTCTTTCTGCTGTTCAACGGTCAGAGAGTTGAAACGCACGGCGTAACCCGATACACGGATAGTTAGCTGTGGGTACTTCTCTGGGTGCTTAACTGCATCTTCAAGCGTTTCACGGTTAAGAACGTTAACGTTCAGGTGCTGACCGCCTTCGATGCTGCCTGCTTCATGGTGGAAGTAACCATCCATCAGACCGGCAAGGTTAGCTTTTTGAGACTCAACTTCTTTACCAAGTGCATTTGGTACGATAGAGAAAGTATATGAGATACCATCTTTAGCATCAGCAAACGGTAGTTTACCTACAGAAGTCAGTGAAGCGACCGCACCTTTCTCATCGCGACCGTGCATTGGGTTAGCACCAGGAGCGAAAGGAGCACCAGCACGACGACCGTCCGGAGTGTTACCCGTCTTCTTACCGTATACCACGTTTGAAGTGATAGTCAGGATAGACTGAGTAGGCACAGCATCACGGTAAGTCTTAAGCTTACGGATTTTCTCCATAAACGTTGTTACTAGTTCACAAGCAATGTCATCTACGCGAGCATCGTTGTTACCGAATTTAGGGTAATCGCCTTCGATTTCGAAATCGATAGCAATGCCGTTTTCGTCACGGATTGGTTTAACCGTTGCGTACTTGATTGCTGCTAGTGAGTCAGCCGCAACAGAAAGACCAGCGATACCACAAGCCATTGTACGCTTAACGTCACGATCGTGCAGTGCCATTAGAGACGCTTCGTAGCTGTACTTGTCATGCATGAAGTGAATGCTGTTCAGAGCAGTCACGTATTGCGTAGCAAGCCAGTCCATTAGCGAATCCATGCTTGTCATTACTTTGTCGTAATCAAGCACTTCGTCAGTCATTGGCGCTGCTTTAGGAGCAATCTGAAGCTTCAATTTCTCATCAACGCCACCGTTGATAGAGTACAGCATCGTTTTAGCCAGGTTAGCACGCGCACCGAAGAACTGCATTTGCTTACCAACAACCATTGGCGATACGCAACAAGCGATTGCGTAGTCATCTGATTCCATGTCAGGACGCATCAGATCATCGTTTTCGTACTGGATTGAAGAGGTATCGATAGATACTTTTGCACAGAAACGCTTGAAGCCGTCAGGTAGCTGCTCAGACCAAAGAACAGTGATGTTCGGCTCTGGAGAAGGACCCATAGTGTACAGGCTGTTTAGGAAGCGGAAGTTAGAACGCGTTACCAGTGTACGACCGTCAAGACCCATACCACCCATTGATTCTGTTGCCCAGATTGGGTCACCAGAGAATAGCTCATCGTACTCAGGCGTACGTAGGAAACGAACCATACGTAGCTTCATGACGAAGTGGTCAATCATTTCCTGTGCTTGAACTTCAGTGATTGTGCCAGCAGCAATATCACGCTCAAGGTAGATATCCAGGAACGTAGAAGTACGGCCAAGAGACATAGCCGCACCATTCTGTGATTTAACTGCAGCCAGGTAGCCGAAGTAAGTCCACTGAATCGCTTCTTGTGCGGTAGTTGCAGGACCAGAGATATCACAACCGTATTTAGCGGCCATCGTTTTAATCTGGCCTAGTGCACGGTGCTGCTCTGCAATTTCTTCACGAAGCTGCATAGTCATCTGAAGGTCTTCGCCTTTCTCGAAACGCTCTTGCAGAGACGTAAACTGAGCGAACTTGTCCTTCATCAGGAAGTCGATACCGTATAGTGCAACACGGCGGTAGTCACCGATGATACGACCACGGCCGTATGCATCTGGAAGACCTGTCAGAACACCAGACTTACGGCACTTCATGATATCTGGCGTGTAGATATCGAAAACGCCCTGGTTGTGAGTCTTGCGGTACTCAGTGTAGATCTTTGATACCATTGGATCTAGTTCACGACCGTATACCTTGCATGAACCTTCAACCATACGGATACCGCCGTTAGGGATGATTGCACGCTTAAGCGGAGCATCAGTCTGCAGACCAACGATAGTCTCTAGATCTTTGTTGATGTAGCCAGCATCGTGTGAAGTGATGGTAGAGATAACAGAAGTATCAAAATCAACAGGAGCGTGAGTGCTGTTTTCCTGTTTAATGCCTTCCATTACTTGAGCCCAAAGCTTAGCTGTCGCCGGCGTCGCTTCAGATTCTAGGAAAGACTCGTCACCTTCATACGGGGTGTAGTTTTTCTGGATGAAGTCACGAACGTTAACATCGTTCTGCCATTCACCTTCAGCAAAACCTTCCCAAGCTTTAGCAAATTGCTCTGCCATGATATACCTACCTTTTTAGTAGAAAAAATACGTACTGATTTTGAAGCCGTTGAGCTAATCACCATCGAGTGGTGGACAGTACACTTCTTTAACAATAATACGGATAATCAAATCTATCAGTTCAACAAAAATGATAATTTCATTATTCGTATTAGTACTAATAACCTAGTTAAGAGAGGGCAGCGTACTGCCCTCATCACATTATAGTAGTGCTGGAATGCCGTACTTGCCTTCAAGCATACCTACCGCCAGCATCGCCATTAGACAGATGATAAGCACAGAGGCAGGAATAACAATACGGTCCATGAACGAAAGCTTCTTCGCACGCTCTTTGTCACCAATCAGGCCGTTGTTATCTAGCAGCATAGTTAGTGCCCATGCCAGTACCGGGTTGGCAACTGCAGAAGCAAAGATACAGATACCAGCAGATTGTGAATCTTTGGTGTCTTTAACCATTTGCATACCGGCTTCTAGCAGCGGCAGGAATACACCGACTAGCAGAGCAATACGCATTACTGGTGGCCATACTGCAACATCCATCGGGAAGCCAAGGATTGCGATAAGCATTACCAAAGAGCCCAGAATGATAGCACCGCCAGGGATAGGACGCTTAGCGATTGCTGCCGGGATCATGTACGTACCCCAAGATGATGTAATGTTACCACCACCGACCGCAGTACCGACCATTTGACGGATAGAGCACATCGTCATCGTGTCATCAACATCCATCAGTACTTTGTCAGTACCTTTAGGGTAGTTAAGTTCTTGGAAGATACGGTGGCCCAGGAAGTCAGGTGACCACATTGCTACTGCCAGAATGGCAAATGGCAATGATGCAATGAAGTGCTGCAGGTTGGGCAGACCAAGCATCCAGCCTTCTTCCGTGCTGCCCCACCAGTATACAGGGTTCAGGTTTGGCAGACCCATTTTGGTTTCGAAAGTAAGGTCAAAGCCGGTACCAAACGCCAGAGCAACCAGAAGTCCTGTTACTGCACAAGCCGGGATAGCTAACCAACGCTTGTTGATACGGGCAAGGAAAGCGTAAAGCACGATGTTAACCGCCAGTACAACCAGGCCAACATAGCCTAGGCTGCCTTTAGCAATTTCGGCAGTTTCCAGGCCGGTTGCCCAAGTTTGGATCTGACCGATTTGGCTCATGGCCCCGGTAAAACCAAGGAACACTAACAAGCCGCCGGCAACCCCCTCACCGGTCAGATTAACCAGTTTAGAGCCACCTTTAAAGTAACTAAGTAGCAGACCGAATACACCAAGAAGGAGAGCAAGAGCAAGAGGGTGTGCACCGGCAAGGGCAATGGTACCGATCAACGGAATCATTGGACCGTGGTTACCTGCCAGGTTGGCGCGGGGGTTAATAAATCCGGATGCCAGAATACAGAAAAGAAATGCAGGAATAAGCATTTCGACTCGTGCCACTTCAATGGCGAATTCTTTGCCAAGATTAACATGATCCCAGGCTTGGGTCAGCCCGTCAGCCCAAGACATCATTACCGCAGAGTACATTGCGATAATACCAATAGTACCGGCTAAAGCGGGTACCAGGTCTTCCCATTCAAAGCGGAAGTCACGGCCTGGCAGGTTTAAGCCAAAGCGGCGTGGTTTCATTATCTTGAGTTCGTTGTCAAGATAGTCCGATCGACTTGAGAAGTCAGAGGCAGGGCGGTGTTGCTCCTGATAACTTCTTTCTTCAGATGACATAATTGCCTCGTTCTACGTTATAAAATAATTCTTGTGTTTATTGCTGTAATGTAGCGTTCTTACCTGAGAACAACTTCTTCACTTCAGCCTTGAGTTAGTTATTAGTGTAATATTATTTCACCAAATTTTGCTAAATTCTACAGCTTGGCCTCGCGAATACAATTGATCTCGATCACTACGCTTAAAAAAATGTAGGAAAATCACCAAAAAAAATTGAGCGGGAAGAGCAGTTATTATGATTAATGAAAGAAAGCGCATAACAAAAATAAATATGTGAATGAGCTCACAGTTGGTATTTTTGGGGTTAAGTGTTTATTTTGTAACAGATTATTGCTTGTAGCTCGTAATTTTCGGGCTATAGGTTCCCTGATACCAAGGGTAGCAGGGGCCGTACAAATTTTGAACGCGGTGTTCAGTAAATAGAACCAGAACGCGGAATGCCAGCAAAAATTTGCTGGCATTGATATTGCTGGCTGGAATTAGCCCTTTGCTAACACAAATGTAATAAAATTACTGAATGTTCAATTTTTTTGCGGATTGAAGTTTATGGTATGAGGCCAACAGCTTTTGATGGGCCGGGAATTGACTCATAGTCAAATCACCAGCCGTCAGACCATAAAAGCGTACCGTGCCTTCAATTGAGCCCCATACCGCGGCCACCGTCTCTGTTCCATACTGGCGTTCGAACTCAGCCTTAGCATGTGCCGGAGCACGGTCTTCATCGAGAGCCAGCTTTAAGCTCGCAATAACGCAGAGAAAGAACTGTGTTCGGGCCGGGCTATAGGTGGATACATTGTAGTCAAGACACCAAGCGGCGATCTCTAAGGCCAATTCCAGATCACCGCCAGCGAGTGCCAACAGGCATTTCAGCTCACCAATTCGCAATGTCTGCCACGCTTCACCGGTTTGAGGTACCAAACCAATAATCTCATGGAGAAGGACGCTATCATCGAAGCCTTCTTCGTCAAGAATCGCGTACATTTCAGCATACTGCTCGCCTTCCCAATCCACACTCGGTAAAGCCAGGAGAGTCTCGCGTAACTCCAGTGCGACATTGTTGTTACTTTCTATCAGTGCCTCGGTAGGGTAAATTTCCGACCAGCTAGGCACAATAATACGACAGCAATCCACGCCCAGATGGTCGTAATCTGCAATATAAACGTCAGCCCTGTCTTCCGTTAACATCCCCATCAGATGAGCAAACTCTTCTTCCGAGCTTCCCGTGAAGTTCCAGTCGGTAAAGACATTATCAGCATCGGCTTTAAACAGATCGCAAGAAACCATCGCTGTTGAGTAACTAACCAGTGCCGCTTGATCGTGGTGAGCGGCCACGGCTTCAGTATCGACTGAAGGCTGTGGGATGATGCCTGCATCGTTTGTTAGAGCAAGTGCCAGAGCGCGGTGTTGCAGTAATTCGGTCACCGCTCGTTCAAGAGCAACCTCAAAGCGAGGATGGGCGGCAAAAGCAGCCAGGCATAGATCATTGCCGGGGATGGATAGCATCGCGCAAAGAACGGGGTATTTACCGCCGAGTGATGCGTCATAACAAACAACGGGGAAGCCTTTCGCTGCTAATGTATCAATCGTCTCTTTGATGGCCGGGAAGCGACCCATTACGTCAGCAGGGATCTCTGGCAGACTGATACCTTCGGCCACAATGCGGTTTTTGAGTCCGTACGCCAATATTTCTGATAGGCCTTGGCTACGCGCTTCGGATTTGGAATGACCAGCTGCGATACCGTTAAACGGGTACAGGTTACCGATGATGTTCACCGGAATATAGACCGTTTCGTTATCGGCCTGGCGCTCGAAAGGCAGACAGCAAACCCCACGCGCCATATGACTTGACTGAAGATCGACCAAATCGGTGCCTAGCAGCTCCAGGGTTGGATCGTAAAACTGGGTTAAGCGCTCATCCAAAATGCCTTCCGGCGGCAGGTTATCTTCATCAATATCAAACCACTTTTCATTGGGGAAATGAACAAATTCACTTTCAGCAATCTTCTGCCCCAGATAGTAATCGGCATAGAAATCGTTGGTAGACAGACGCTCGAAATATGTCTCCAGAGCCGATGCCAGTGCTGCTTTCTCTGTTGTCCCCTTACCGCTGCAAACGTTCATCGGGGCATCGATGTCACGAATTTGTACTGACCAGACGTTAGGTACAGGGTTAAGCCAGGAGATCTCTTCGATGTTGAAACCTAAATTTTTTAATTGCGTTTGGTAACGCTCAATCGATTCTTCAAGCGCGGCTTCTTTACCCGGGATAAATGTTTGCATTATACGTCTCATCAGTAAAAGCTTTCCTCAGTATTGAGTGGCGCAAAGTATATACACAAACTAACCGGACGTCAGAAAGCTATCCCCGAGTGATCTCAATATGCAGGATGCAGAGTGGTGCCATCAGTCGTCGAATCAGATAATGAATCAAGCTTTATCCCTTAACGTCTTTCAAGGTGCTGGCCAGCTTATTCGCCGGCGTTATTAATTGCTATTTAGCCGCTGTTTTCTTCTTTATTGTGTTAACTGAAGAACTTGCCATATACCAAATAAAGAGAATGCTGGCTTTTTGACTTACATCCCATATTGATCCTGAATCGAGTGAAAGTTGTCACAGTTCATTATGCAACTCTGTAGCAGAATTCACCGGTACAAGGAAAAAGTGCTTAATATTTATGCCGATAATTAAATAACCTTCATTATTTTAACCTGCATGGTTGTTGGTGAGCAGGCTAAAATACAGGAGGAAGCAAAGAGGGATACGATGAAAGCAACAGTAGCATCTTATATTGACGGTATCCGCGATGAGTACATTGCCGCGGTGAAACGTCTGGTGGCAATACCGAGCATCTATCAGGATGACAATAGCGGTAAACCCTTTGGTCAGCCTATTGATGACTGCCTGACCGAAACCCTGGCACTTTGCCAGCAGTTAGGTTTTACCGTTTATCAGGATCCGGACGGTTACTACGGGTATGCCGAAGTCGGGCAAGGGGAGCAGATGATCGGCATATTGGGTCATCTGGATGTGGTGCCGGTCGGGGATCTATCGACTTGGAAATCAGCCCCTTTTGAGCCGGAGATCAGAGACGGTCGTTTATATGGTCGTGGAACGCAGGACGATAAAGGGCCGACACTCGCGACGCTGTTTGCGGTAAAAGCCTTGCAGGAAAGCGGCGTTGAGTTCAGTAAGCGGATCCGCTTTATTTTCGGTACTGATGAAGAAACATTGTGGCGCTGTATCGACCGTTACCTTGAAAAAGAAGAAACCCCTCAGTGCGGTTTCACCCCTGACTCTGTCTTTCCTTTAATTCATGCTGAAAAAATGCTGATCCAATCCTGGTTACATGGCGCAGGTTCGTTTGACGTCGAATTAGAGTGTGGTGGCGCATTAAATGCTGTGCCCGAACTGGCTAAATATCAAGGGCCTTTGTGGGAGGAATTAGCCGGGGCTCTGGATGAGCTGGGCTTTGATTTTCACGTCGAAGATGGCGAGATTACTGTTCTGGGTAAAGCTGCGCATTCGGCTTCCGCAGATGTAAAAGGGGTCAATGCGATTGCCCGTTTGTGTCTGGCTTTGCAGAAAATCGGGGTGATGCACCCAATGGTACGCTTTGTTGCAGAGCAAGTCGGCCAGGATGCCAACGCGACGGAAATATTTGGTCCGGTTGAAGATGTCAGCGGGCGCCTGACGTTCAATGTGGCGCAATTATACATTGATACCCAGAGCAGTAAGCTTGGTATTGATATTCGGGTGCCGGTTACTTTTAGTAAAGACGACTATGACAACGATATTCAGGCCGTAGCGGCACAATATGGTCTGCAATACGAAGAATTTGATGTGTTGCCTTCTCTGTATATGCCGGCAGACAGCCCGGTAATTAAGACCTTGATGGCGGCATATCAGGAAGTGAGTGGCGATCTGGAAAGCCAGCCAATGACGTCAGGCGGCGCAACGTATGCCCGCGCGATACCAAACTGCGTGGCATACGGGGCGATATTTCCGGGACGTGACAAAGTGGAACACATGCCCAATGAATATTTGATTATTGATGACATGCTTAAATCGATGAATGTGTATGCAAATGCGATTTATCAATTGCAGGGAGTAGAATTATGACCACCGCAACTGAATCTGGAAAATTAAAAAAATCATTTAAAATGCCTACGGTTTATACCATCCTGTTTATCATTATCGCACTGGTTGCGTTACTGACCTGGATAATGCCGTCGGGCAAGTATGACTATATTGTCAACGGTACCGATCAGGTGATCCCGGCGGCTGAAGTACTTGCCTACGACGGGGGCGAACGTTTGTTACCGATCCCGGGCAGTTACACGGAACTGGAATCGTCACCGCAAGGGGTGATTGATGTCTTGATGGCGCCGATAAAAGGCTTCCATAAAGCGGTGGACGTGGCGTTATTTGTCCTGGTGATCGGCGGCTTCTTGGCCGTGACCATGCGCACAGGAGCAATGGATTCGGGAGTCGCGGCGATTGTCCGTAAATTCCGTGGCCGTGAGCAAATGATGATCCCGGTATTGATCACTTTGTTTGCCATCGGTGGTTCGACGTATGGCATGGCAGAAGAAACCGTGGCTTTCTGGGCGGTGATCTTACCGGTGATGGCCGTGGCAGGTTATGACCGTATGGTGGCAGCCGGCATTATTTTACTAGGATCCGGAGTCGGAGTACTCGCTTCGACGGTGAATCCGTTCGCAACGGGTATCGCATCCGGTTTTGCTGATTTGCCGATCGGTGAGGGTATTGGCCTGCGTCTGATCCAGCTCGTCATCTTGATCGCCATGGCTTCCTGGTATGTGATGCGTTATGCCGCCAAGGTCAAAGCAGACAAATCCAATTCAGTGCTGAGTGATATTGAATTTGATGATGAATTTTCTCATATAAAAGATGACAACGGCGAGTTCA
Source organism: Photobacterium sp. (assembly GCF_057456235.1). Classification (NCBI taxonomy): domain Bacteria; kingdom Pseudomonadati; phylum Pseudomonadota; class Gammaproteobacteria; order Vibrionales; family Vibrionaceae; genus Photobacterium; species Photobacterium sp. The sequence continues at coordinate 57,600 of NZ_JBVCPH010000021.1, forward strand.
CCTCTAAGCAGAAGCTGACCATGTCAGTATTCTTTGGTGCATTCCTGGTGATGATTTACGGCGTGATCCCATGGGAAGATATGGGTATTACCGTGTTTCCAACCTTATGGTGGTGGTTTGATGAGCTGTCAACGCTGTTCTTAGCCTCCGCTATTTTGATTGCCCTGATCAACCGTATGTCAGAGGGTGAGTTTATTAAAACTTTCCTTGAAGGGGCGAAAGATCTGATCGGTGTAGCGATGGTTGTCGCGGTTGCCCGTGGTATTTACGTAGTGATGGATAACGGTGTGATCATCGATACTATCCTCAACTGGGCTGAAGGTATGGTAACCGGGTTATCGTCCGGCGTTTTTGTTGTCGTGACTTATCTGGTTCACATCGTACTGAGCTTCTTTATTCCATCAACGTCAGGCCTGGCGACGGTCTCTATGCCGTTAATGGCACCGCTGGCGGATTTCTCCGGTATTGGCCGTGATTTGATTATCACCGCTTATCAGTCTGCAAGTGGCTGGATCAATATTTTTGCGCCGACAGCAGGTCACCTGGTAGCTGGTCTGGCACTGGCGAAGATCCCTTATGAGCGTTTTCTTAAGTGGGTAATGCCATTTGTGATCATGGTGCTGGTTATGACCATTATTATCCTGTTCGCAGGCGCTGCGATGGTTTAAAACTTAGGGGCGAGAAACGAGGTCCTAGGTTCTAGGAAAAGAATAAGGCGAGTGTTGATTATTGATCTCACTCGCCTTTTCTATATTCTCGCATCTCGCATCTCGCATCTCGCATCTCGCATCTCGATCCTATTTATTCTTTCGGTCTCAGCGCCAACACATGCAGCAGCCGCTCGGGAGTTTGTGGCCATACCAGCGGGCTGGCTTTGGGGTTGTTTTCATTAAACCAGCCGGTAAATCGCTCGGTGTTGTACTGATAAAACTGCACTGTATTGTACAGCGGTACCGTGATCTGCTGGCTGGCGACAATGTCATTGAGCTGGTGAAGAATGGATATACGTTTGCTGGCTGAAGACGCAGTAGGAAACTGAGCCAATAAAGTATCAATCCGATTATTGCGATAGAAATGCATAGCATATCGCGGATATTGAGGCGCCTGATAAAGGCTGTTAAATGCCATGTCAAAATATTTAAACGGGGTTGGTCCCTGGGGATAATTGGTCAGTGCCGTGATGTAATCGCCAGCAGCCAGTCTTTCGATAAATTCACTGTAGTCGACCTCTATTGGGCGTACTTTAATGCCTATTTCCTGGATCATTTCAGTCAACATTAGTGCTGTTATATTAAAATCAGACCAACCGCGCGGAGTCAGGACGGTCAACTCCAACGGTTCTCCTGATGGCTGATCTCGCCATTGATCGCCATTTTTATCTGTGACATCAATATAAGTCAGCCAATCTTTGGCCAGTTCGGGATTAAAGTTCATATATGGCAGGTATTTCTCTGTCACCACCGGATCGGCCCATCGTTTGAAACGCTGGCTCATCCCTGATGCGAAACGCGATGGTTCGCCCTGACCAAATGCGGCGATATCGATTAAGCGCTGACGGCGAACGGCCATCGAGATTGCACGACGGAATTCAACTTTTGATATCACCGCTCTAAGTCCCGGATCGGCGGCTTTAAAATTAAACATCAGGCTGATGGTGCTGGCTGGTGGCAACCAGTATTTAAAATCTGGCGAGTAGGAGGCGTAATGACGTTCTATATCTGGAATGAAAGAACCTGCCCAGTCGAATTCGCCTTTGGCAATACGGGCAATAAAATCATCATTATTGGTCACTTTGGGGTAGCGTAAGCAATCGATTTTTCGTTCATCAGCCTGCCAGTAGAAAGGGTTCTGGCACTGAAGGTAGCCGTTTTTATCCATGTCCTCAATTTGGGTGAACGGGCCGGTACCAATAGGGCTGGGATTGGCGAAATGGACCGGATCTGACACCATCATCCACTGGTGTTTCGGTACGATAGGCAATAGCACTAAGGTATAGGCTGCGAGTACATTTGGCTTATTAAGCTTAAAATAGACTTCTGTCGGGCTACGCTTTTGTACCGATCCCAGCCATTGATTAATGCCATGTGAGTCAAGTTCCGGATGTATTTTTGCCAGAGAAAAAGAAAACACCACATCATCGGCAGTGAATGGTTTTCCATCTGACCAGGTCACTCCCTCTCTTAGGCGAAAGCTGATCCCGCTTAAATCATCATCAAGCTGGTAACCCGTTGCAAGTCGGTATTCTGGTTGATTGTTCTGCCGTGAATTAAAGACAATTAAAGGCTCAAAAATGAATTCATGCGTGGTTGGCATGCTAGCTTTCGAGTAAGGGTTGAAATTCGCAATAATTTTATCTTTATATTCAGGAACTAAAGTGAGAACAGTGCGATTTTTGTCGACATTCTGAGCAGCGTGCAGATCCGCTGAAAATAGAGAGCCAGTCAGGGCTAACAGACAGCATACAAGACGCCAGTTCAGTTGAAGTGAGACTCGAAACATTAGACTAACCCGGTTATTGCTTATAACAAGATAAAAGAAGACGATTTCATCGCGCTAACCTACATCATGTAAATCTTATTGGCAAATGACTAAATTACTGTATTGTATGCGTTATTATTCATATTTACTGGATATTTATGTGCGACACGAAGGTTAACAAAATGTTGCCAATGGTGTGTCACGGTGATACCTTCGACGAATGGCTTGTAAAGTAGCTTAAAATTTTGCGAGTAATATCAGACTGAGCCCACCATAGATCAGATTGGTATTTTCCCGGTTTTATGGAGCAACAGGAGTTAGCGCATGGCTGGAGTATTGACCCTTGAAAACAATACCGTGGCGCTGGAAGTAAAGGATTTACATAAATCTTTTGGTCAAAATGAGGTCCTGAAAGGGATTTCTCTGACCGCTCACCGTGGTGACGTCGTCTCTATTATCGGTTCTTCCGGATCCGGCAAGAGTACTTTTCTTCGGTGCATTAATCTGCTTGAAACCCCGACCCAAGGGGAAATATGGGTGAATGGCGAGCTCATCGAAATGAAAAACAATCGCCGTGGCGAATTTCTGCCCGTTGATGAAAAGCAAGTACAGCGTATTCGTTCGCGTCTAGCGATGGTCTTTCAGGGCTTCAATTTATGGTCGCACATGACGGTGCTAGGCAATGTGATTGAAGCGCCGGTTCATGTCTTAGGTGTACCTAAAGCGGAAGCTATCGACAAGGCGGAACAGATCTTAAAAAAAGTCGGACTTTATGACCGCCGTCATTATTATCCGGGACATCTTTCTGGTGGTCAGCAGCAACGAGCGGCGATTGCCAGGGCATTAGCCGTTGATCCTGAAGTCATGCTATTTGATGAGCCCACCTCTGCCCTTGATCCTGAATTAGTGGGTGAAGTGTTAGGTGTTATGCAGGATTTGGCCCAGGAAGGACGGACCATGTTGGTGGTTACCCATGAGATGGCATTTGCCCGAGATGTCTCTAACCATGTGATGTTCTTGCATCAAGGCCTGGTGGAAGAGCAGGGCCACCCGGAAAAATTATTCACCAATCCCGAGTCGGAACGACTAAAACAATTTATCTCGTCAATTTATTAAAGTGAGATGTCGAATAACGATAATGATTGAATGGCCGTCTGAGTTTATTTGGAAACATACGGCAGTAAACACAACAGGAGAAGCAAGATGAAAAAATGGATTTTAACTGCTGCAATGGTGTCAGCATTGAGTGCAACATCGGTTCAGGCGAAAGAGTGGAAAGAGGTGCGTTTCGGTATTGAAGGTGCGTACCCTCCCTTTAGCTGGACTGAGCCGAGCGGCGAGCTGAAAGGTTTCGATGTTGATATGGCGAATGCATTGTGTAAAGAGCTGCAAACGAAATGTAAAATTGTCGCTCAAGACTGGGATGGCATCATCCCTTCTCTGTTGGCACGTAAATATGATGCCATTATTGCCGCAATGTCGATCACCGAAGAACGTAAGAAGAAAGTCGATTTTACCGGCAAATATGCGCTGATCCCAAACAAGTTTGTGGCCAAGAAAGGCACCAAGCTTGATTTTACCAAAGACGGCCTGAAAGGGGTTAAAGTCGGTGTTCAGCGTGCAACCACTCATGATAAATACCTGACCGATAACTACGGCGACTCTGTCAGCATCGTTCGCTATGGCTCATTTGATGATGCTTACCTGGATCTGAAAGCCGGCCGTATCGCTACCGTTCTCGGTGATGCGTCAGCACTGGAAGAAGGTCTGATTAAGAAAACAGGTGGTGACGCTTATGAATTTATCGGCCCGTCTTTAACGGATCCGCAATGGTTCGGTGAGGGCTTCGGTATTGCTCTTCGTAAACAGGATAAAGATTTGACTGCGAAGCTGGATGTTGCAATTAAATCGTTGCGTGATAAAGGCATTTATCAAGAAATTGCCGCGAAGTACTTTGCCTACGATGTATACGGTCAGTAAACCCTCATAGGAACGAGTTTAGAGAGGCGAGCATTCCAAGTGCTGGATCGGTTACTTGCTAATCGCCTCTGTTTACTCTCCTCCCTTTGCCGTTTAAAGGAGTCCTCCCTTTGTTGGATTTAAAAGGATATGAATGGTCATTAGCAGAAGGGGCATGGGTAACCCTACAGGTTGCGCTACTGTCTCTTTTCCTCGCAATGATCTTGGGTATGCTCGGTGCATTGGCAAAAGTGTCCCCTTACCGCTGGGCAAGGGCGATTGCCACGGTTTATACCACCGTGATCCGCGGTATTCCTGATTTAGTCTTAATGATGCTGATTTTCTTCGGTGGGCAAATGCTGCTCAACAACAGCTTGTATCGTGCTAATGAATGGCTGAATGAGTATTTTACCACTGGAGACCCGAGTCATGAGTGGACCGCTTACCTGCCGGACTACATTGAAATCAGTCCATTTATTGCGGGTGTTTTGACCATCGGATTTATCTTCGGTGCTTATATGGCTGAAACCTTCCGTGGTGCGATCCTTGCGGTTGATAAAGGCGAGCTGGAAGCCGCCAAGGCCTATGGCATGAGTGGTTTTTTAACGTTCCGCCGTGTGCTGTTGCCGCAGATGATCCGCCATGCGCTGCCCGGGTTTGGTAATAACTGGCTGGTGTTATTAAAAACAACCGCATTAGTGTCAATTATTGGCTTGGATGACATGGTGCGTAAAGGGGCAATGGCGGCAGGCACCACGCAAATGCCGTTCACTTTTTACATGACAATAGCGGTTATCTTCCTACTCTTTACGTCCTTGTCGACCTCTGTGCTTAAGTGGGCTGAGCGTAAATCCAGTATTCATACGAGGTAAGTGATGGATTTCTCAATTTTTACAGAAAGCTGGCAACTCTACCTTGATGGCTTCATTACCACCGTGTGGATGGTATTTGTTTCGTTGCTGATCGGTTTGTTCATCTCTATTCCTATTGGTATCGCGCGTAACAGCAAGAATCCGCTACTTTCGTTACCGGCCTGGGCATACATTTATTTCTTTCGTGGAACACCGCTTCTGATTCAGTTGTATTTGATTTATTACGGTCTGAGCCAGTTGATTAATGTGCAGGATACCCTGTGGCAAGAAGCTTGGTTCTGTGCTTTAGTCGCCTTTATTTTGAATACCGCAGCGTACACCGCAGAAATCGTACGCGGTGCGATCAATAGCATGCCGAAAGGGGAAATTGAAGCTGCGAAAGCCTATGGCATGAGCATCCCGCTGGCATTTCGCCGAGTGATCCTGCCAAGTGCATTGCGCCGTGCTTTACCTGCCTACAGTAATGAAGTGATTTTTATGGTTCACGGCTCGGCTGTCGCCGGTATCGTCACTATCGTCGATCTGACTGGTGCCGCACGTATCGTCAATTCCCGTTACTATGCACCGTTCGAATCATTCCTGTTTGCCGGTATGTGCTACATGGTTCTGACCTTCCTGATCATCTGGGGATTCAGAAAACTGGAAAGGCACTGGCTAAGGCATTTAAGGCCACTGACGTGATCCAGTTTCGAGTATCGAGATGCGAGTATCTAGAACCTTGTATCTCGCATCTCGCATCTCGCATCTCGCACCTCGAATCTAGTACCTCGTTCCTTACTTAAAGCTAGACCAAATTGGCGCATGATCAGACGGCTTCTCAATGCCTCGCAACTCATAATCGATGCCCGCTTCAATGCAGCGCTCTGCCAGCGAAGGGGTGGCCAGTACCACATCAATACGCAGGCCGCGGTTATCGACAAACCCTTTTGAGCGGTAATCAAACCACGAGAACTGATCATCTACATCAGGGTGCAGCTGTCGGAAGGTATCAACAAACCCCCAGTCGAGCAGAGTTTTCAGCCATTCACGTTCAATCGGCTGGAATGAGCATTTACCGGTTTTCAGCCAGCGCTTGGCATTAACCGGGCCGATACCAATATCGAGATCGATAGGGCTGATATTGATGTCACCCATTACCACTAATTCATCTTCATTCGTATGGTGGGTATTGAGGTAATTCATCAAGTCGGCATAGAATTTTTCTTTTGCCGGGAACTTGGTTTCATGGCTGATATTGTCACCCTGCGGGAAATAGCCGTTTAACACGGTGACTTTTTTACCATCCTCCTGCTCGAAGGTCGCCATGATCATGCGGCGCTGGGCATCCTCATCATCCGTCGGGAAGCCTTTTTGCACCTCAACGGGTTGTTGCTTGCATAATAAGGCAACCCCGTAGTGAGCTTTCTGACCGTGGTGATAAACCTTGTAACCCATCGCTTCGACATCAGCGAGGGGAAAGGCTTCATCGTGAACTTTGATTTCTTGCAAGCCGATCACATCCGGCTGATGCTTATCGATAAGGGCTTGCAGCTGATGAAGGCGAGCACGAAGGCCGTTGATGTTGAAGGAAATGACTTTCATTTTATTATTCCAATTAATATCAGTCGTTAACGGTGATAGTCGGATACTAACATATACCCAAGTTACCGGGGGAACAAAAGAGTAATGGTATTGTCACGGGTTGGTCTCATTTTTTATGGTTCAGTTAATTTATACTCGATTGTGAGATATGTTCAATAAAATATAACTATACTATTATGAATAAAATTAATAATCTGGATATTCGTTTACTTAGGCTTTTTATTATTATTGTTGAAAGCGGAGGTTTTTCATCAGCGCAGTTTAAGTTAAATATGCATCAATCAACAATCAGTACAAAAATGGGAGACTTAGAAATACGATTAGGCATGAAGTTATGTCAACGTGGTCGAGGTGGTTTTAAACTTACTGCTGAGGGGGTTAAAGTCTATGAGGTTAGTAAGAAACTGTTTGAGCAAATGGAAATGTTCAATCAGCAGATTGATAATATAAAAAATATTACCAGGGGCAATATAAAAATAGCATTAACGGATAATTTAGCAACCAACCCTACATGTCGTATACAATCAGCGATAAGAAATTTCTGTAGTCATCACCCCCACGTTAATATCGAGACGATTGTTTCTGACTCATATAATATCGAAATGTTGTTGTTAGATAATAAGGTTGATATTGGTATAACATCATCAGAAATTAATAAAGCAGGATTAGAATACAGCTATCTTTTTAATGAACATCAATCATTATATTGTCTGCCATCTCATCCGATATTATTACAAGGAAATATTAAAATAGATGATATTGCATCCAATCCTGTTGTAGAGCGTGGTGTATCACATAATATAACACCGCTAAGCCATAGAGATGACGTCGTTAAAACAGCCAATACGACTAATATGGAAGCAACGGCTCACTTAATTTTATCTGGTCACTTTATTGGTTATTTACCAGATCACTACGCCGAAATTTGGAGTAACAGAGGGGAAATGGTAAAAATACCCGCCCCCGAAGAACTGGAATATTACACGGACTTTTACCTGACATTGAATCATAAAAATACGCTTACCATCGCCGCGAAAAACTTGGTGAAAGAGATTTTTAATGCTCATGGTTTGCACTCAGATAATGAATTAGAATCAGATGCTGAAGCTGTAAATTAAACGGTAACAAAAGCCTGTTTTAATAATAGGCTTTTTTCTTTTCGACTGACTCTTAGTATTCGTTTTTCTGACGACCTCTTGAAATATTATGCATGTTAACCACGTTTTATTTTCATACATAGTAGTTTTCTGATGTATACATTTTAAAGTCACTATTTAACCTTTTAACGTTCTGTATATAAATAGGTGTTACTTAAAACACGATTTAATCAGGGGTTAATTATGTCTAAATACCCGTGTTTATCCATCAATCTCAAAGTAATAGAAAGCAATACACGTCACTTAATTCAGCAATGTCAGGAAAGGGGAGTTGATCCCGTCGGGATCACTAAATTGGCTTGTGGTGCACCAGAGGTTGCGCGAGCAATGATTGCTGGCGGTATCAGTATTATTGGCGACTCTCGCATTGAAAACTTAAAGAAACAAAAAAACATCCCGATAAAAAAAATGTTACTTCGCCTTCCTGCGATTAGCGAAGCCCGGGAAGTTGTGCGCTATGCTGATATCTCTCTTAACTCAGAGCAAAATACGCTTCAAGCGCTATCGGATATGGCCGTTGAAGAGAATAAAATACATGAAATTATCATTATGCATGATCTTGGTGACTTACGGGAAGGCTGCTTCAATAAGGAAGACACGTTTCAGTTAGCCCGTAAGGTATTGTCACTACCGGGTCTTAAATTGACCGGTATTGGATCAAACCTGGCATGCTACGGTGGTGTTGAACCGACCAATAAAAATCAAAACGACCTGATCCATATTGCGGAAGACATTGAAAAAGATCTGAATATTAATTTTTCAGTTATTTCAGGAGCAAGTTCATCTGCACTATTTCTTCTTGCAGCAGGAGAATTGCCGGCAAGAATAAATCAACTGCGTTTAGGGGCTTCACTTATTATGGGAATTGGTTTAAATGATGACCCGATTCCTGAAACATCACAACAGGCAATCAAGCTTCAGGTTGAAGTGATAGAAATAAAAGAAAAACCATCAGTGCCGGTAAATTCTACCGCTCTGGATGCTTTTGGTAATAAGCCCGTATTTATTGACAGAGGGAACCGGAAACGAGCAATTTGTGCGATAGGAAAGCAAGATATCGACATATCGGAAATTACCCCTGATGATGAAGATATTATTATTATCGGTGGCAGCAGTGATCATTTGATCCTTGATATCTCTGATTCAAAAGAACCCTATAATGTGGGTGATATTATATCTTTCTCGCTGTCATACGGTGGAGTGCTGCAATGTATGACGTCAGAATTTGTTCATAAGAATTATATCGATAATAACTAAATATTAATTTTTGCATCTATGGATGCGATCTATAATATTTTGAGGGAATTAACATGATAAAAATAAGAAAGTTTCCAAATGCATTTACCATCCTGTTTATGTTGATCGGTACATTCGCGGTACTGACACATATTTTACCGGCGGGTCAGTATCAACGGTTATTTAACGAGAGTTTAGGCCGGGATGTACCTGTGCCGGGTTCTTACGCTCATATTGATGCATCGCCACAGGGGGCATTCGATACCCTGATGGCGCCGATATCCGGCTTCTATGATCCCGCTACCAATATTATCGGGGCGATGGACGTCAGTCTGTTTGTATTGATGGTGGGTGGTTTTCTTGGTGTGATCACTAAAACAGGGGCAATCGATACGGGGATCACGCGTATTATGATGCGCCTGAAGGGAAGGGAAATCATTATGATCCCGATCCTGATGACTCTGTTTGCCCTTGGCGGGACGACCTATGGGATGGCAGAAGAAACCCTGGCTTTCTATGGGTTGTTGATCCCGATTTTTATCGCGGCGGGGTTTGATGCCCTGGTGGCTGTCGCGGTGATTTTTGTCGGCTCCGGTATCGGTACACTGGGCTCTACCATTAATCCTTTTGGTAATGTGATTGCGTCCAATGCTGGCGGCGTTGACTTCCTGGATGGATTTGGTATTCGTCTGGGTATCCTTATTATTGCGTTGGTTATTGGCTGTCTGTACGTAATTCGCTACGCCAAAATGGTAAAGAAGGACCCGCAGAAGTCACTCGTTGCTAACATGCGGCAGAAAAATATCGATCACTTCCTGAGCCATAAAACGGATAACCAGGATGATGTTAACCTGACGACGACCCAGAAATGTGTCCTGACACTGTTTGCTATGACCTTTGTGATCATGATCTGGGGTGTTTCTTCACTGGGGTGGTGGATGGCTGAAATGAGTACGCTGTTCATCTTCATGGGGATCCTGTGTGGGATGATTGCTCGCCTGAGTGAAGATGACTTGATCAACTCCTTTGTTGCCGGTGCGGCAGATTTAATCGGCGTGGCGCTTATTGTCGGTGTTGCCCGCGGAATCGTGGTCGTTATGGAAGCCGGTAATATTACTGACACCATTCTTTACTATGCCGAAGGGCTGGTGGCTGATAAAAGCTCTATCCTGTTTATCAATGTGGTGTATTGGATTGAGATGCTGTTGGCTTTTGTCGTTTCATCAACGTCAGGCCTGGCTGTCATGAGTATGCCGGTACTGGCACCGCTGGCAGATTTTGCCAATACCGGACGGGAACTTGTGGTAACCGCCTTTATGTGTGGTATCGGTACGGTGTTATTTGTGACGCCAACCTATGGAGTCTTGATGGGCGGCCTGGCTATTGGACGGGTGTCATACATCGCATGGCTGAAATTTATTGGTCCGCTGGTCGCGTTCTTTATTGTGCTGAATACGCTTATGTTATCTATTGGCGCTGGCGTGCTGGGCTGATCGTATCATCCTGCCAGGTATTAACCTCTGACGGCAGCGAGTCTGCCGTCATGATATCAATCCCCTTAATTATCTAACGACCCAGATAATGAATGAAACTGGTATTATTCAGAAATTTTGACTATCTCCATCAATCCATTCCCGCCGATCTTGCCGATAAACCCACTTATACTCTAATCACGGTTAAGAATTTATTAAGGATGTTGGGATGGGGAAGTTAATTAACGGTGTATGGCATGATGTTTGGTACGAAACCAAATCTAATGACGGCAACTTTGTACGTGAAGATGCGGGCTTTCGTCATTGGCTGACGCAAGATGGTGATCAGGGACCGGAAGGGCAGCAGGGCTTTAAAGCTGAATCAGGCCGTTACCACCTCTATGTCTCACTGGCTTGCCCCTGGGCACACCGAACCTTAATTTTCCGTCAGTTGAAAGGCCTGGTCCCTCATATCGATGTAACGGTCGTCAGCCCTGATATGCAGGAAAGCGGCTGGACGTTTACCTCCCCTGAGCCATTATACGGCTTTCAGTTTCTGCATCAGTTGTACACCAAAGCCAAAGCGGACTACACCGGGCGAGTTACTGTACCGGTACTGTGGGATAAACAGACCCAGACTATTGTCAGCAATGAATCGTCAGAAATTATTCGTATGTTTAATACGGCGTTTAATGATCTGACCGGAAACGATGCCGATTACTACCCGCAAGCACTGAAGACCGAGATTGATGAGTGGAATGACTATATCTATCCGGCTATCAATAATGGTGTTTATCGCTGTGGTTTTGCGACTAGCCAAGAAGCCTATGAAGCCGCTTTCAGCGATTTGTTTGCGGCACTGGATAGAGTGGACGCACATCTTGCAACCAGCCGCTATCTCGTCGGGGAGCAGATCACCGAAGCCGATTGGCGTTTATTTACGACCCTGATACGTTTTGATGCCGTCTACGTCGGGCATTTCAAATGTAATCTGAAGCGCATCGCTGATTACCCGAATATTCAGGGTCACCTTAAAGAGCTGTATCAGTTTGCGGATGTTGCTGAAACGGTCGATTTCAACCATATCAAGCGCCATTACTATTTCAGCCATCAGATGATTAATCCAACCGGGATCGTTCCTGTTGGCCCACAATTGGATTTAGAAAGCCCTCATGGCCGTGACGACCGCGACTAAGCTGCGGTGTATGCGTCGATATTCTCGGTGTGCCTGCTTGCCAGCAGCTGGTATTTCTGATTGCGCAGTAGTTGTGATGTGGCCGCATTTTTTTGTTGCGGGTGAGTATATCGGGTTGCCATCTGTTCAAATAGGCTGGTGCGCCATAGTTCAAGTTTCTCTGGCAGAGGCATGATACTCACGGCCTGAATACTCTGTTTAGTGTTCTCCTCATTGAGTTGATTGAGCAGATACAGGCATTGCAGTCGTCCAAGATGGGCCTCACTACAGTAAGGATACCGGATCAGAATATCATCATAACGTTGCAGGGCATCCTGAGTATGACGGGTCAGCATGGTGTTATTCAGCACTTCATTGGTCAGGGCTAATTCACTGACTAACGTTTTTACGCTATTAATTAATACCGTGTTTTGCCGCAGTGCGTTGAGACGGTTCTGGCTATGGCCGTCAAAACGATCTCTGAGTTTTAATGCGTTATCAATCTCGGCAATTATCTCAGTTTCTCCGAGCACGATGAGCGGAGGCAGCACTTCAGTCAGAATCACCGAAGGTAGCTTTGAGATGGCATAAAAGTAGGGGGATAACCCGACCATCAGGCGACGTTTGGCTTTGAGTGATTGCTGCTGGGCCAGCGAGAATCTCGCCAGGGTAATATGGCCAAAAGTGGTTAAAAAAGGTTGCTGTTTGGGTAATAAACGGTTGTAAGCGCGTTGATGAATGGCTTTTAATTGTTGAAGTAGCTGTCTTTGTTTTTTATCGGAAGTTTGGGCAAAGAAGTGTTGTTCAAAGATGGCGGTAAATTCGGCGAAACAGGTGATCCAGCTGACATCAATAATCGGAAGATGGGTCGCCAGAGTTTTTCCTGCTTCAATTAAATGATCAGTTTTATCGAGATCAGCGGCCAGTTGGGCAACTTGCAGAGCCCGGTGGCTAACGCTCGGGGTGAATTTTAACGCCCGTTCAGCCGTTTCCAATGCCTCATAATATTGTTTATTTTCTTCCTGATAATTGGACAGGTGATCGTAGGCTTCCACACACAGGGGAGAGCACATAATTAATTGTTCAAGAATTGCAATAGCCTGGGCAATGTTGCCGTCGTGATATGCAATATGTGCTTCCGTGATGGTGATTTTGTGGGTCGGATTTTGGTAACGAAGCAGCTGGGTTAAGCGCTTAACCTGATCCCACTCTCCTTGCCTGATCAGTAAATCGAGCAATAAGGCTTCAATTTTATGGTTATGGCCGTTCAGCCGTAGTAGCTGTTTACATAACTGAATGGCTAGTGGAATATCCTGGCATTCTATTGCCTGATATATCGACTGACGCTGGTTGCGGTCGATGCACACCTGAGTGACTTTTTTGGTAAGTCCGGCCATGGTAATTGGTTTGGTGATAAAGCAGTCAGGATCAATGGTCATCGTGGTTAAGATCACTTCGATTGAGTGATCGCCTGAAATCATGATGATGCCGCAGTCAGGAGCCAGTAACTTTTTTTTGCGCAGTAATGTAGCCAGTTCACTGCCATTTAAAGCGTGGTCTAAATGAAAATCAATCAGCAGCAATTGGTAGTGGTTACTCATGCAGTAGCGGATAGCATCTTCATAAGTATTTGCAATATCAATCAGATGGATGTCTAAATTACCAAGCAGGCCTTTTAGAAGTGCCGAAGCCGACGGCTGATCATCAACGATCAGTACTTTTAGTTTTGTCCATTCAATCAACTGACTTTGATTTGAGTGATCATTTTTTTTCAGCATCATGCATCCTTGCTGTTTCTTATGCGCCAGATTGTTATGCCTACACTTGCATTGTAATTCCTTTTAATCATATTTGCTTATTGTAGTTGTGAAAAAGTCGTTGTGGGGGGGAATTGACTCAGGTGAAAGGATGAAAATAATGAGTGCTTTGTGGCGAGAAGATGGAAAAACGAAAAAAGCCAGCTGCTTGCGCAACTGGCTTAAATAATGGTGGAGGGGGAAGGATTCGAACCTTCGAAGGCGGAGCCGTCAGATTTACAGTCTGATCCCTTTGGCCACTCGGGAACCCCTCCACGGGGTATATCTAATTGTTCGGCTTCTTTAGGCCGGAAAAACGCAGCTTGTGACAAACGAACGTTTTTCGAAATAATGGTGGAGGGGGAAGGATTCGAACCTTCGAAGGCGGAGCCGTCAGATTTACAGTCTGATCCCTTTGGCCACTCGGGAACCCCTCCACGGGGTATATCTAATTGTTCGGCTTCTTTAGGCCGGA
>NZ_JBVCPH010000022.1:0-66396 GCF_057456235.1 Photobacterium sp.
GACTGTGCCAATATCATTCCTCTGCAGGAATCATACTGTTCGGTCACTCAGTTCATTGATAAATCTTTCGACTTAACTTTTTCACGAGTGCCCACACAGATTGCATGGTCAAATTGTTAAAGAACGTTATTGCCTCGGCTACCTACTCGGTAGTTTGTCGTGACAACGGAATCGAATTATAGGGAGATATTCAAACATAACAATCGTTTTTTACAATTCACCTGCCAATAGCTCAATAATCAAGCATAACAAGGTAAGAATGGCGTGGAATAAACAATATTGTTTTGGCGTTCGTGTAACCCTAACATAGAAAAAGCCGACAAATGTTTGCCAGCTTTTTTCTATCTAGTTATTTAAGCAGCGCTAAGCCGGTTAAATAACTGCTTACACTACTGCTCTTTTACACCGTCGAAGCTTCAATCGGCAATGTTTGTAACACATATGAGCCCGGTGCCGCTGCTATCACAGGATAATTGGCATTTCCTGATGTTCGAGCATCAACCTGTTCACCTGTATTATAGTTCGCCAACCAGCTATTCCAGTGAGTCCACCATGAGCCATCCTGGCGGTTTGCTCCATTTAGCCATTCTTCAGCGTCTTCAACCTGATTATTATTCGTCCAGAAACCATATTTATTTTTATCCGGATGATTAACAATGCCTGCGATATGACCGGACTCACCAAGCACAAAGGTTGAATTACCATTCAGCATTTGAGCTCCACGGTAAGTACCTTGCCAAAGGGCAATATGATCTTCTTGGGTAGAGATAAAATAGGTCGGAACTTTAACTTTCGTCAGATCAATATATACGCCCCCCACTTTATAACCCTTAGGATCGACTAGTTTGTTCTCCAGATAAAACTGGCGAAGCAATGTACTGTGGCAAGCGACTGACACATTGGTACTATCACCATTCCAATATAAAAGGTCAAAATCAATAGGGCTATTACCTTTAAGGTAATTATTGATGTAGTAGTTCCAATACAAACTGTTTTCACGTAACAAGCTGAAGGTTACACTCAGTGAACGACCATCCATGTAACCCTTAGCTTCATTCTGCGCTTCAATTGCAGTAATAATTGGATCATTGATGTAAGCACCAATTTCACCTGGTTGTGAAAAGTCCAGTAATGTTGTAAATAGCGAAGCAGACTTAACACGATTACGCATACGCTTGGCAGAAAAATACGCTAACGCTGTCGCCAACAAGGTACCACCTATGCAGTAACCAGCAGTATTAATTTGCTTTTCACCCGTAATATCTGTAACAACATCAATCGCTTTTACAGTCCCATCAAGTACATAATGCTCAAAATCAATATCAACCATCGTTGCGTCAGGATTGCGCCACGACATTATGAATACCGTGTGGCCCTGCTCTACCAACCAACGCATCATCGAATTCTTCTCACGAAGATCCAAGATGTAGTATTTATTAATAAACGGAGGAA
Organism: Photobacterium sp.; assembly: GCF_057456235.1. Taxonomy (NCBI): domain Bacteria; kingdom Pseudomonadati; phylum Pseudomonadota; class Gammaproteobacteria; order Vibrionales; family Vibrionaceae; genus Photobacterium; species Photobacterium sp. The sequence goes on from NZ_JBVCPH010000022.1 coordinate 1,453, forward strand.
CAATAAGCAGCGGTGTTTGATTTACTTTTTCAGTGAGAGGCTTATATTGAATCAGCTCGAATAGCTCATTCTTGAACACCACATCACCCGCCGTATTCGCAACATTGTCACCCAGCTTAAAGGCATTATCATTGGTCATGCGAATTTTGAGCACATCGGCACTTGCCTTCATGTCTTCCTGTAGCAGTTCCATGCCTTTGACTAAGTTCTCGCCATTTGTTTCAACTGTAAGTTTTGCGAGTTCCGGGTTGGTCGTTATAAAGTTGGTTGGTGAAAGGGCATTAATTGCCTGGCGCGAAAAGAACCCTAGTCGCTCTTTAGCTTTTTCATCTAATCCTTCAATCGAGTCGATGCTTTCTCTCATCGTATTACTGAAAAGCAGATAAGATTGTTTAATGTAGTTGTAGTACGCTTCGTTTGCCCATGCGGGATCACTGAAACGCTTGTCATCTTTTGCCGGCTTAACTAGATCGTTGTCTTCACCGCCATTCATGGCGACATTCTGCCAAATTTTCATTTGGTTATCCCACCACTCCATTTGCACTTTTGCAAGAACGGCAGGTTGTGCGGATGCTTTCTCAATCAGCTGTTTTGTATCATTAAGACTTACTTCGTTTAGCGCTTGATTAAGAGGGCTGTTATAGACTGTTTTGCCAGAGTTTTCCTTCCACCATAGCTGGTTTATGTCCTGGAGCTTGGCAAAATAGTCAGAAAAGAAGTTATAGTTCATTACAATGACCTCTGTACCTGGGCTAATAATGCCGCCCTCAGAAAGGGGCGGCAGAGTGGTCATATCACTTAAACTGGATTCACTTGCTTTACATTTTCAGCAACAAGTTCTTCAACATCATTTTTAAACGTCTGAGCCACTGCAGAAAATTTGTTGCTATCATCCATTAGCTGCTGGGAAAGTTTAGTTAATGTTTCTAGCTGCTGGCTATTGAATGCTGTCAACGATTCAAGATCTTTCACTTCACCCACAGCTTTAAGCTGAGATAAACCAAGATCGCTATAAGCACGTACAGCTGCAAGCTGAAGTTCAGTAAGATCTTCGACATTCTTAGTGAAGAGTTTGTTGAACTTGACGTAAGGTGCAAGTGTCTTTTCTGTTTGCTCTGAGAAAGATTTAAACATTTCCGTATACATAATCATAATTCCTTAAATAACAAAAAGTAATTAACGAAGTACCTGTCCAAGAATTAGTTTTTAATTCAGGCTGGTACAATCTGGGAACAACTGCTCTTTATCTGGAGCAACTGAGGGTTAAACCTTCTTCAATACGATGGCAGTACCCATACCACCACCCACGCAAAGTGTGGCCAGGCCATATTCCGTTCTACGACGACGCATTTCGTGTAGAAGGCTGACAATAATGCGGTTACCTGATGCGCCCAGAGGATGACCTAGTGCAATGGCACCACCATTAACATTAGTACGTTCGGCAAGGTCTTCAACCGAAGTGTTTAATTTATTAGCCACTTCATGCAACACACCCAACGCCTGCCCAGCAAATGCTTCATTAAATTCAAACAGACCGACCGACTGAATATCCAAATCAGCTTTACCCAAGGCTTTTACAACCGCAGGAACAGGGCCAAGCCCCATGACTTCTGGCGCAACGCCAGCTTGCGCATAGCTTCTAATTTCTGCCAGAGGAGTCAGGCCATATTTTTCAACCGCAGCTTCAGAAGCGACGATAATTGCGCTACCGGCATCATTAATACCGGACGCATTGCCCGCCGTTACTGATCCATCCTTTTTAAAGGCCGGACGTAGCTTCGACAGACCTTCAATAGTGGCATCGGCTTTAGGGTATTCATCGGTATCAACTAAGCTGGTTTTACGACGAACGGTCACTTCAACAGGTGCGATTTCATCAACAAACTTCCCTTGTTCGATGGCAGCCACTGCTTTTTGCTGACTAGATAAAGCAAAGTTATCTTGTTGTTCGCGAGTGAGGCCAACTTTTTCAACCACATTTTCTGCGGTCATACCCATGTGATAATCGTTGAAAACATCTGTCAAACCATCCGCAATCAATAGATCGGTCAGCTCCATGCTGCCCATTTTCTGACCATCACGAATTTGTGATGAGACAGCGAAAGGAATTTGTGACATAGATTCCGAGCCAGCAGCAACCACTAGGTCGGCATCGCCCGCTTTAATATGTGCAGCGGCGTCCATCACGGCTTTCATGCCACTACCACATACCATATTCAGGCTATAAGCCGGCACTTCATTGGGAATACCGGCATAAATAGCGGCCTGACGACCCGGCCCCATACCTTGCCCCGCCCCCACTACGTTACCGAGTACAACTTCATCAATTGCGTCAGCAGCTACATCGGCCTGGGCTAAAGCAGCTTTGATCGCTACAGCTGCAAGGTTCGCGGGGGAAACCGTTTTAAGAGCACCGTTAAAACTACCAATTGGTGTACGTTTAGCGGCAACAATAAATACTTTAGTCATGATCTTTTTGCGTCCATTCTTCAAACGTATTTAATACAGGCTTAGCGCATGTATAAGCCGCCGTTAACTGATAATGTTTCACCTGTAATATATGCGGCTTCGTCACTCGCAAGGAAAGTCACTGCAGCTGCAATTTCAGCAGGGCGAGCCAGACGTTTCATTGGAACTTCAGCTTTAATCCCTTCAAGTATCTCTGGTTTAATCGCTTCAACCATTGCTGTGCCGGTATAGCCAGGGGCTATCGCATTTACCGTAACGCCGGATCGAGCACCTTCTGCGGCGAGCGCTTTTGTAAAACCAATCATGCCTGCTTTAGCTGCAGAATAGTTGGTTTGACCAAACTGACCTTTTAAGCCATTGACAGAAGTGATATTGATAATGCGGGCATTGCCATGTTCACACATTACACCGAACAGAGGATGAGTCACGTTATAGAGACTGTTCAGATTTGTATTAATCACATCATTCCATTGCTCAACCGACATACGTTTGAATGTCGTATCACGTGTAATTCCAGCATTATTAACCAGCACATCAATGTAACCTTCTTCCTGCAACAATGTTGCAATCGCCTCTTTGCAATAGGCCGTATCTGTAACATCAAGCGGGAACAAGCGAACCTGCTCATCTGAATAATTATTCTGTTTAAACCATTCTTTTGCTTCTGCTTCAATTTTAGGGTAATACGAAGCAATTACACGATAACCGGCCTTCACTAAAGCTTCTGTAATTGCAGAACCCATTCCACCGTTTGCACCAGTCACTAATACTTTCTTACTCATTAAATCAGACTCCATCCTATCAATACAAATCACTATATGCCTGTAATCACTATATTTACCGTCAGAAAACACGTTATAAATATGAATATCAATCCAGATAGAACTTAAGCTTTATCCTTGAATATCTTTCCATCGTAGCGATTTAACATGACACATTTATGTTCCATTTGTTGCACAAGAATTATAAGAACACATACACATATCAACATCAATACACAGCATTGGTGGTCTTACCAATATACCTGAATAGAATCACAAATATTTTTCTTGCTATGCAAATGATACATTTATGCTATAAGCATGGGTTCTAAGATGTAATATTGATAATATGTTAAATAGCAAGGTGCGGATTTATACCAAAGAAGAAACAATAAGGTTAACGAACATCTGGCAGCATTATATTCCATGGCCTCGTGCATCTATGCCCTCGTTTTATTCACTAAGATGATTGAGCGAGCCTGGACATAAGAAACGAGCCAGGCAGTGTCTGGCTATAAAGAGACTGGTAAATAGTTTCATGCCGCAAGGTGGAAGAGATCTTCATACCAGATAGCACTTCTTCATGAATGAACATCTGAATACGCTATAATTCAACAAGGTGGCATCATGATCGAGCCATCACTGGACACCAATCGCTGAATATTATAAAAATCATACTGCGTGAACTTTATTGTATTTTCTTAGTCTGACTCTCACTCTTTCCTGTTGGACTGTTTGTATTCCAAGGACATGACCAATCTATGTTAGCAACAACTTTTCAACGTCTTAAAACCTACCTGGAAAGCCAGGTAATTGGACAGCCTGATCTCGTAAAACAGTTATTGATTGCCTTGCTTGCTGACGGGCATATTCTGGTAGAAGGGCCCCCTGGCCTTGCTAAGACCCGTGCTGTCAAGGTGCTGTCTGATTGCATTGAAGGCAGTTTTCACCGAATTCAATTTACGCCCGATCTGCTGCCTTCCGATCTGACTGGAACGGATATCTTCCGTCCGGAAACCGCTGAATTCACTTTCCAGCCAGGTCCGATTTTCAATTCACTATTACTGGCCGATGAGATCAACCGCGCCCCCGCGAAAGTACAAGCGGCGATGCTAGAAGCAATGGCAGAAAAGCAGATCACTACCGGTCGCAAAACCTATTCTTTACCTGAACTATTTCTGGTGATGGCAACCCAGAACCCTATTGAGCAGGAAGGCACCTATCCTTTACCTGAAGCACAGCTCGATCGTTTCTTACTGCAGCTCAATGTGAACTACCCGGATGAGGCCAGTGAACTGGAAATTCTGCGCTTAAACCGCGGCGAAGCCCTGGGGATTGTAAAATCAAAGCCTGTACAAATCAGCCAGGCGGAAATCTTTGCAGCCCGAACCGATGTATTGAACATCCATATGGCAGAAGATATCGAGCATTACATTATTCGCCTGACCATGGCGACACGCCAGCCTGAACGCTACAGCAAACAACTGGCGAGTTGGTTACAGATGGGTGTGAGCCCAAGGGCTTCTCTGGCTTTAGATCGCTGTTCCCGGGCAAATGCCTGGTTGAATGGCCGTGATTTTGTTACCCCCGAAGATGTTCAGCAGATGGCCTACCCGGTATTGCGTCATCGCCTGTTACTCAGCTATGAAGCACAGGCCGAAGGTATTGCGGCAGATTCCGTGGTGAGCCAGCTAATCGCTCAGGTTGCCTGCGCATGACACAAAGCGACATGACCGCCTCCCTGCCCGCCCACAGCGATGGGGTTAATCTATCGCTGGCAGAGTTGATGCAATATAAAAACCAAGCCATGCGGTGGTTGCCACCGGCGAAAAGTATCTGGTCACAACTTAATGGCCAGCACATGAGTCGCCAGAAAGGCCGAGGAATGAACTTCGCAGAAGTTCGCCCATATCAGGCCGGCGATGATATTCGGGCAATTGACTGGCGGGTTACAGCGCGAACCGGGAAAACCCACACCAAGTTATTTACCGAAGAACGTGAACAGCCTGTTATGTTACTGATTGATATCAGTGACAGCATGAAATTTGGCTCGCAACTGATGTTAAAATCGGTTCAGGCTGCGCACTTCGCCAGCTTATTAAGTTGGCTTGCGGTACGTGAGAAGGACCGAGTCGGTGCCATCATTTATGACGGTAACCAGCTTATAGAGTGTAAACCGACAGCACGCCAGCAAGGACCGCTCCGTGTTATCAACGCGTTAATCGGAGCACATCAGACTTTCGGTGAGCAAAAAAGTACCACGGTGCAAGCAAAAAACGGACACTCACTTCCATTTTCCGCTGCTCTCAAGCACTTGCACCACTTATGTCCGAAAGGCAGTGAAATTGTGATTATCAGTGATTTCTATCAGCTGGAAGATGGTGATAAACGTCGCCTGAGCCAGTTGCGCTATCACAACCGGATCCAATTTGTGCGGATTCATGATCCCTTAGAGCAAGGCCAAACTGCATTCAGGGGGAATGAAAATGTTACTGATAGTAAGCAATCACTCTGGCTCGATTTCTCCTCAAAGAAAACCCGGGAAAAACTCAGCCAGCAGTATGAAGCGCATCAATGCTTTATCCGGGAGATGACCCGGACGCTGGCGATCCCACTCCACGACTTATCTTCAGCTATACCTTTACTTCAGCAGTTAGGAGGTCAACGCATTCATTATGGCTGATCAAACTCTTGCTCCTCTTCCTATCGCCGATATTCATCTTCAAGCTATTCCGGGCATATGGCCCCTGGCTTGGGGATGGTGGTTATGTATTCTCTTTATGATTGGTGGTGTATTTGTTGCAGTTCGTCATCTCAAACAGTACCGCACAACTCAGCAAGCACGGAAAGAAGCCTTGCAACAACTCAAAGCTCTTCGCCAGACAGATCGTCTGGGCGATATCAATGACTTGTTACGCCAAGCAGCTCTGAGTTATTTCCCTCGCCCACAAGTCGCAGGGTTAACCGGTGAAAGCTGGCTGGTATTTCTTGATCAACAGTTGCCGGCTAAACACCGAGGCTTTCAAGATCATGCTGAACTATGGCAACAAGGGTTGTTTTCCCCGCAAGGGATCAACGGTGACGACTTCAAACAGTGCAAACGGCTTGCATCTGTCTGGCTGACAAAAGCGCTGCCACCGAAAAAAACGGCTTACTCCTTAGTAGATAGTCATTTATCCATTGGCTCATCTGGCGACAAAAAGGAGAACCGCGATGTTTGAATTCATCTGGATCTGGGCCTGGGCACTACTTCCGCTGGCCTGGCTGGTCTACCGTTTTAGCAAGCCAGTTATCAAGCCTGCGGCCATTAAGCTGCCTAAACTGCCCGAAGGGATCGGGCAACAGCAGCCGAAAACTATCTGGCGCCAAGTCATGATGGTCATTAGCTGGATCTGTCTGGTTGCTGCACTCGCCCGCCCGGTCTGGTATGGCGATCCTATCGTGATACAGCCGGATCACCGAGACATGCTGCTGGCCGTCGATCTGTCGGGATCGATGTCGATCCAAGATATGGTGACCACTGACGGCGAGAGTATTGACCGCTTAACCGCGGTAAAAGAGGTACTGTCTGACTTTATAGAGCACCGGAATGGTGACCGACTTGGTTTGGTACTGTTTGCCGATCATGCCTACCTGCAGACACCACTGACTTTTGACCGCAATACCGTTCAACAGCAACTGAGCCGGACCGTCTTAGGTTTGATTGGTCAAAGTACCGCTATCGGTGAAGGCTTAGGCATTGCTACCAAAACCTTTATTGACAGCGAAGCTCCGCAGCGGGTGATCATTTTACTCAGCGACGGAGCCAATACTGCCGGCGTTATCGAACCATTAGAAGCGGCAGAACTGGCGGCGAAAAGCGGTGTGACCATTTATACCGTCGGTGTGGGTGCCGAGGAGATGCTTCAACGCAGTTTTTTCTCGACCCGTAAAGTCAATCCTTCACAGGATCTCGACGAAAGAGCCTTAACCAAAATCGCCGACATGACGGGTGGTCAGTATTTCCGTGCCCGTAACCCGCAAGAGCTAAAAAATATTTATCAGTTAATCGATCAAATGGAACCTATTAATACTGCGCAACAAACCTGGCGCCCTCGTGACGAGTTATTCCGTTTCCCGTTAACCATTGTTTTGACCCTTTCCGTTGTCATCGCAATGATGAGGAGACGTCATGGTTGATTTCACCTTTCTCCACCCATACTGGTTACTCGCCATACTGCCCTTGGCACTGCTTTTGCCGTGGTTAAAAGGCAAAGCTCACCATTCGGGACTAATTGCCCCCCATCTGGCTAAACAGCTCGGATTTGAGCGTGGCAAAACAACAGCTAAACCTTTCTGGTTGTTAGGGATCGGTTGGTTACTGGCAGTCATCGCCCTGGCTGGGCCAAGCTGGCAGAAAACAACCCTGCCCGCATACAGTCTGTCAGGTGCACGGGTTTTAGTCATGGACATGTCACGTTCAATGTACGCCACCGACATAACCCCGAACCGCTTAACCCAGGCACGCTTTAAAGCACTGGATATGCTGCCCGGTTGGAAAGAAGGCAGTACCGGTCTGGTCGTTTATGCCGCCGACGGTTATATGGTCAGCCCGCTGACCGAAGACAGCAGTACATTGAAAACCCTGATCCCCAACCTGTCGCCGGAGATCATGCCGATTCAGGGCAGTGATGCCGCAGCAGGAATAAGAGAAGCGATCAGCTTATTAAAGCAGGCGGGTCACGCTGGCGGTGACATTGTTATGGTCACCGATGGCATGAGTAAGAGAGAATCGGAACAGGTAATGGATTTACTCGAGGATCAGGCATACCGTTTATCGATTCTTGCCGTAGGCACTCAACAAGGGGCGCCAATAAGACTGACGGATGGCAGACTGCTCAATGATAGTCAGGGGAAACCGGTTATCGCTCGGGTTGAACTGGATAATCTATTGCCACTGGTGCGCGCAACCAGCGGGAGCTTACAGTTATCGCAAACAAGCAACCGGGATGTCGATGCTATCATTGCTGCTACGGCCACACCGAGAGAACAAGCCAATAAGGATAAAGAGAAAGAGCTGGAAGATCGTATTAATGGCGGCTTTTGGTTATTGATCCCACTAATGCTATTTGCACTGCTCGGGTTCCGTCGTGGCGTGGTGATTGCAGCCATGCTGGTATTGATGCCTGTTGACCACGCTTTTGCATCACCATGGGAAAACAGCGACCAGCAAGGATACCAATCCTTCCAGCAAAATGATTATGTTGCCGCAGCCGAGCAATTTTCGGATCCTCAATGGAAAGGCATTGCTCAGTACAAAGCCGGTAACTATCAACAAGCCATCGAAACCTTAGCACCGCTTACTGATCCGACTTCTCGCTATAACCTTGGTAACGCTTACGCCCAGGCCGGACAGCTTGATGAAGCCATCAAGACCTATCAAGATTTGCTGGCGAGCAATCCGGAGTATACCGATGCACAAAAAAATCTCGATATCGTCAAAAAGGCCAAAGAGCAGAAAGAAGAAGAACAACAGCAACAGCAACAGCAACAGCAACAGCAACAGCAACAGCAACAGCAACAGCAACAGCAACAGCAACAGCAACAGCAACAGCAACAGCAACAGCAACAGCAACAGCAACAGCAACAGCAACAATCTGAGCAGAATAGCTCAGACAATAAAGAGCAATCATCAGATTCACCGCAAAACGACAGTCAGTCAGAAGATCAGCACAATTCCGAGAACAATCGTGACAGATCACAACAGGATAGCGGCGATAAACAACAATCCGCTGACAATGCTGATCCGCAACAAAATCCGGAGCAACAGCAGGAACAGGATCAACCACAAGATCCCAACCAGCAACAATCAGCTCAGCAATCCGCCGAACAAGCATCTTCCGAGGGGGTTGAAAACACCGAGCAACCGTCTCAGGCTATTGCGGCCAATGATGACAATACCAATCCGCTGTCAGCCAGTGACCCGATCCTTAAGAAGCTGGAACAGGTACCCGATGACACCAGCGGTTTGATCCGTGCTCAGCTACTATTACAGGCTCGTCAGAAACAAGCACCACAGTCTACCGAGAATTCATGGTGATACGATGAAAAGGAAAATGAATATTTTGTCTCAGTCAAAACGCCCAACAACTGCATTCCTGTGGGCAACAATGCTGATTATCGCCGGTTTCATGCCAGCCATTGCTTCGGCTGCACAGGCTGTGGCGACGGTATCGAAGAATATTGTCGGGGTCAATGAGGTATTCCAGCTGACCGTTTCAGTGGATGCCAGCATCAATACCAATGCACTGGATTTATCTCCATTATCCAATAGCTTCACTTATGGACGCCCGAGCGTCAGTACTAACACCTCAATGGTCAATGGTGTGATCACCCGCAACACGGAATGGAAAGTGGCAATGGCAACCAACGCTGTCGGGGAATTTACCATCCCGAGTTTTCGCATTGGCAGCTCAACGACTGAGCCAATCGTTATTCAGTCCTTAAAGAGCAGCAAAACCAACACGACGGATTCCACCAAGCCGGATATCAAACTTGATACCGAGATCGATAAAGAGCAGCTCTATATCGGCGAAAGTCTGCGCTATCGGGTGCAAATCCACATTGGCGAAAAGATGGATCAGGCCGCTTTGATTGCTCCTCAGGGCGACGGACTCGATGTTGTCCAAGACGGTGATGACAGACAAGCTGAAACCGTTATTAACGGCCGCCGCTATATCGTGATCACCCGTTACTATCAAATCACCGCCAATAAAGCCGGTTCGATCCTGCTGGAAGGTGCACAATTTAAAGGTAACGTAATAAAAGGCAGTCGAGGTTTTGGCTCCACTGTCAGTTTCCCGGTCGATAAACAAGCTCAAAACCTGTCACTTGATGTCAAAGGCAAGCCTGCTGGTTATCAGGGCTTATGGCTTCCTACCCCGGAGCTACAGCTTGAACAGGAATGGCAACCACAATCAAATGAAGTACGTATTGGTGAACCTTTAACCCGTATTATTACTCTACGTATTAAAAATGCGGCCCAAAGCAGCATGCCCAATCTGTCGCTGCAATATCCGGCCTCCGTTCGAGTGTATGACGAAACACCGGTGTACAGCAGTAACGATGGCTTCACCAGCATGACCGTCAAGCAGGTGATTATTCCCCGAGAGCAAGGTCAGTTAACCTTACCAGCCCTGCCGATAAACTGGTGGAATACGACCACAGGCCAGCAGGAAACCAGCAAGCTCGATGGTTTGTCCATTAATGTACTGCCAGGTGATAGCAGCAATACTGTCAGCATGCCACTGCTACCGGCGTTGTCAGATCCCCGCCCAACAGAAAACGCCACCCCGACCGAAGTCAAAGTAGTGACAAGTAGCGGATGGTGGCCATGGGCGACGGCCTTATTTGCCACTTTATGGCTTATCACCCTGGTACTATGGCTAAGGGCAAAGCACAATGCTCAAGCAACAAGGCCAACAGAAAAATCAAGTCAAGCGCAGGCAGTTATGAACCCGGTTCAACAGCTGATTGCAGCAGTAAAATCCGGACAGCCGCTCCGGGTGCAAACCTATTTCCAGCAATGGCCGAAGCAGCATTTGGACAACGCACTCGTCAGCCAATTAGAGAAAGAGGTTGCCGCAATGATGGCTGCCACTTACGGCAAAGAAAAAGGAACATGGGATAAAGCGGCCCTGCTGGCTCTTTTGCAACAGGCACAAAAAAACAAAGCTTACACAATTAAGCCTCCAGCATTGCAATCATTGGTGCCACCAAAAGGGTGAAAATCATTCAATAGGTGAATGAAAATCCGACTGAAAAGCTCATGCTGTGGTATGAGCTTTTTTAACAAATAGCAGCCGTTATTTATGAGTAAGGTTAACACCACAAACCAGGACTAAGACCGTTTTGTGATATTGGTCGGCTATCACAAAAATAAGGTTAAATAGATGTGACACAATAGTTTCTAAAAAGAGATCTGGTAATCTGTCGCAGATCCTGTTAAAAAATGTTTCTGAAGCGAAATATAACGCTTCAATACATATATAATAATTATGCAGGATGTATTATGAATCAAACACAACAACCTTTTTTAGCCCGAGTCGCCAACGGAAGTTTGGTTCTCCAAATTCTCGTTGGTATCATTGCAGGTATCCTCCTTGCGTCCATAGCACCCGAGTCAGCAGTTAATGTTGGTTTCTTGGGTGGATTATTTGTTAGTGCATTGAAAGCCGTCGCTCCGATCCTGGTTTTCATCCTGGTTGCCTCTTCGATTGCCAACCAGAAGAAAGGTGCCCATACAAATATGAAGCCAATCATTATGCTGTATCTTTTCGGTACACTGATGGCGGCACTTACCGCAGTAGTCATGAGTTTTCTTTTTCCAACCACTTTAACTCTTGTTGCTGGCAGCGCAAATGCAACGCCACCTGAAGGCATTGCAGAAGTACTGAATACCCTGCTATTTAAGATCGTAGACAACCCAGTCAACGCGCTCATGACAGGTAACTTCATCGGTATTCTGGCATGGGCTATCGCACTTGGTTTTGCCCTGCACAAAGCAAGCGACGCAACCAAACAAGTGTTCCACGACATGTCTGAAGGCGTAACCTCGATCGTTCGCTTTGTTATTCGTCTGGCACCAATCGGTATTTTCGGCCTGGTTGCGAATACGTTCGCAGAAACTGGTTTTGCCGCACTGGCTGGTTACGCACATCTGCTTGCGGTACTGCTAGGTTCAATGGCAGTCATTGCCTTTGTGGTAAACCCAATCATTGTTTATGTGAAAACCCAAGAAAACCCGTATCCGCTAGTATTTAAGTGCATACGCGAAAGTGGTATTACCGCTTTCTTTACCCGTAGTTCGGCGGCAAACATTCCCGTGAACATGCAGTTATGTAAAGATCTGGATCTGCATGAAGATACGTACTCAGTGTCTATCCCGCTAGGTGCGACTATCAACATGGCAGGTGCCGCGATCACTATTACCGTACTGACTCTTGCAGCCGTACATACTATGGGTGTTCAGGTCGACATTGCGACAGCTATATTACTGAGTGTTGTAGCAGCCGTATCAGCTTGTGGCGCATCAGGTGTTGCCGGTGGCTCACTGTTGCTTATTCCACTCGCTTGTAGCCTGTTTGGTATTCCAAATGAAGTGGCCATGCAGGTTGTTGCCGTTGGCTTCATTATTGGTGTGATTCAGGATTCAGCGGAAACCGCTCTGAACAGCTCTACGGACGTTATCTTCACAGCAGCAGCCTGTAAGGCCGCTGAAGCAAAGATGGTAACAGCGCAGACTAGAATTTAATTCTCTGATTAACACCATTTCTCCTAACATTAAAAGCGGCGGCCAACAGGTTGCCGCTTTTTTTTACACTCACCCCAAAGACTATGTAAATAATTGATAATCAAGAAAAATAATAAGTGTGTGATTTTCTTTTAATCATGCTTGATATTGCACCAATCCATACACACTGCACTTGATCAAAAGGTCCTTGGCTGACCCTTCACTCCCCCCTATTGTTATTGACATGTGAATATTTGTGATCCAATTCAAAGACAAGCAATCAACGTTACCGGTAACATGCACCCACAAAGGTTACCGGTAACATATTATTATTAGCAATAGAAATGCCCTATAACGACGTGAACAACCAAAGGATACCAATATGAAAAAAATAACGAAGACCTTAATCGCCGGAACGATCGCAAGCCTGTTATCAACAACAGCATACGCTGCTGATTTTACCTTCAAAATTCAATCTTCTGATCCTTCAGGTGATAAGAACTTCCAGGTTCAGCAGGCCTGGGCTGACCGCATTGAAACAATGTCAGCGGGCCGCATTGATATTGATTTGTTACCCGTCGGAAGTATCGTAAAACATACTGAAACATTAGGTGCGATAAAGATGGGCATCATCGACGGTCACATCACTGCAACCGGTTACTTTTCTGGTAAAGATCCCGCTTTTGGCCTGATTGGTAATATGGTCGGCGCCTGGTCTGACACGACTCAGTTACTGCAGTACATCAACTACGGTGGCGGCTATGAGCTAATGACGGAACTATATGCACCCTACGGTGTGAAGTTTGTTGGAGGCTCCACCACCGGGGTTGAATCATTTGTATCAAAAGTACCACTTAATAGCGTGGCTGATCTAAAGGGTCTTAAGCTACGTGCCCCTGAAGGGCTGGTACAGCAAGTCTTCGCGGCTGCCGGCGCATCTCCTGTTAACCTGCCTGGTTCTGAAGTATTCACCGGCCTGAGTAAAGGCGTTATTGATGCTGCTGACTATACGGTGTTCTCAACCAACCAGAAAGCCGGTATGAACGACATTGCAACACATCCCGTCCAACCGGGTTTCCACTCACTGCCTTTGATCGATATCTCTGTCAGCCAGAAGAAATGGGACAAACTACCAGCAGATCTGCAAGAGATTCTGACAACGTCTGTACGTGATCTTTCATACGATATTACCACTCAGCTTAAAATTGCCGATCAGCAAGCGGTAAAAGAAGCTGAAGAAAATCCAAACATCACGATTCACAACTGGTCTGCAGACGAACGTAAGAAATTCCGCGAAATTGCCCGTGAGCAATGGAAAGTATTTGCAAAACGTTCACCAAATGCGGAGAAAGTTTACGACTCAGTGACTCAGTTCTTAGAAGAAAATGCGCTGCTATAACACCTGATTTTCAGGTTACTTACAACAGCAAGCTCAATAGCGGTTTCATTATGAGGGCTAGTTCAGCCCTCAGCTCCACATGGACATCCTGCGATGAATACCAACAAATCAGCTCAAGAACCTGACGATGAAAAGCCTCGTAATCTGCTGGACGCTTTTATCATCAAACTTGGAAATCTCCTTAGCCTCTTTTTTATTTTTACTGTTGCGATTTCATTTTACGAAGTCCTGATGCGTTACGTCTTCAACTCTCCGACTATCTGGGTCCATGAAACGGCCTCGTTCATCGGCGGCTCACTCTTTGTATTCGGTGGTATTTATGCCTTTGCCACCAACAAACATGTTCGGGTGGTACTTATTTACGACGCAGTTTCGGTTAAAACACGCCATATCCTGAACATTTTCCACCATCTTGTAGGATTAGCCTTCTCTGGCATGATGACCTGGGCTTCTTACCAAATGGCTCACGAATCCTGGTTTTCACCATGGGGAGAATTGAGATTAGACTCCTCAGGCTCTGCCTGGAACCCGCCCTTTCCAGCACTGCTTAAAGCCATTATTTTTATAACATTTTGTGTATTAGTGGTTCAGTTTATTCTTCACCTTATTTTTGAAATCAATATCCTGAGGAAACAAAAAGATGTTTGATTTATCAGCGTTAGGTCTTGGCTACGGCAGTTTGCTAATGCTGGTTATGATGATTGCCCTTTTGCTAACGGGCATGCAACTGGCATTTGTTACCGGTTTTGTGGCTATATTTTTTACTCTGGGCTGGTTCGGCGTAGATGCCCTTCCTCTGGTAACCAGTCGCATGTATGGCTTTGTCGATGGCTACATCTTCCTTGCCGTTCCGATGTTCGTATTAATGGCAGCACTGTTAGATCGCTCAGGTATCGCTCGCGATCTATTTGATGCCATGAAAGTCTTTGGTCGCCGTCTTCGTGGCGGTGTCGCCGTCCAAACCTTGCTGGTTGCCGTGGTACTGGCATCCATGTCAGGCGTGATAGGCGGTGAAACTGTTCTGCTCGGCATTCTGGCCTTACCGCAGATGCTTCGTTTAGGTTACGACCGCAAGCTCGCAATTGGCACCACCTGTGCTGGCGGCGCATTAGGTACCATGCTGCCACCCAGTATTGTCCTGATCATCTACGGTTTAACTGCCAGCGTCTCTATTGGTGACCTCTTCAAAGCCTCGTTTTTACCTGCGCTACTTTTGGCGCTGCTGTACATCATTTACGTGTTAGTACGCTGTAAGTTGAATCCGGCTTTAGCTCCTCTTCCTACCGAAGAAGAACTGGCTCAAGATGCCAAACAACATCCTAGTTACTTTAAAGCCTTGTTTTTCCCCATGCTGTCGGTAGCCACCGTGCTCGGCAGTATCTACACAGGCGTCGCATCAGTCACTGAAGCTTCGGCATTAGGGGTTGTTGGTATCATGATTAGTGCGGTGATCCGTGGCGAAATGAACACAAAAATGCTTAAAGAAAGTGCCGTCGCTACCATGAAAACCTGCGGCATGATCATGTGGATTGGTATTGGAGCCAGCGCACTGGTCGGCGTCTACAACCTGATGGGGGGAATCCATTTTGTAGAGCAAACGATCTTCGCGTTAAGCGGTGGTAGCCCGACAACGACATTGTTAATAATGATGGCCATTTTGCTGGTTCTGGGCATGTTCCTCGACTGGGTAGGTGTCGCGCTACTGACCATGCCAATTTTCGTACCGATAATTACCAACCTTGGCATGGACCCAATCTGGTTTGGTGTCGTGTTCTGCCTAAACATGCAGGTTTCATTCCTTTCACCACCATTCGGACCCGCAGCATTTTATCTGAAATCGGTTGCGCCTAAAGACATCAGTCTGGGTGAGATTTTCAGTTCGCTACTGCCATTTATCGGGTTACAAATCATTACATTATCTCTGGTTATTATCTTCCCGCAGCTTGCTCTGTGGTGGCAATAAACTGATCTGAATATATTTGCTTTATTGCTGACAGATATATTCAGTGCCCGCAGTTCAAAAGAGATTTGTGATTTAAAAGATTGATCAAATATTGCCCTGCTGTAAGGCAGGGCCAGGAAAATACGCCTTATGAACAATAAAAAAATATTAGTTATGGGAGTATCTGGTTGTGGAAAAAGCCTTATTGGCCGGAATCTGGCCACAGCTTTAAATCTACAATTTTTTGACGGGGACGATTTTCATCCTCAGGAAAATGTCGAAAAAATGAAACAAGGTATTCCACTCACCGATAATGACCGTTTTGACTGGTTAACAAAACTGAATCAGGTGTTTTGTTCTGAACCAACCGCAGTGATCGCGTGCTCAGCGTTAAAACCAGAATACCGAGATATGCTGCGTCAAAACAATACCGAACTGACCATCATCTATCTTCAGGGTGATTTCGAGACCATCTGGAACAGGCATAAGAAAAGATCCGATCACTACTTCAATGGCCACACGATGCTTAAAAGTCAATTCGCCACGTTAGTTGAGCCGGAACAACACGAAGCTATCTTTATCGATATCTGCCACTCTGCAGATCAGGTATTAACCGACATCTTAGAAAAACTGGCTATCAATCAGTCATACCAGACTGAAAAAAAGGGAAAATATAATGACTGATACTTTGTGTAATATCGCCATGATTGGTCTGGGTGTCATGGGCAGAAACCTGGCGCTCAATCTGCTCGATAACCAGTTCAAGGTTGCCGGTTTTGATCTGAATCCCAAGCTCGTAAAGCAGGCTCAGGATGAAGCGAGCCAGCTTGGTAAAGGACAGTTTCTATCCTGCCAGTCTTTAGCTGAAATATTAAGCAGTTTGGAAAAACCACGGATCATCGCCCTGTCAGTTCCGGCAGGTAAGGCCGTCGACAGTGTCATCGCATCGTTAATCGATGCGGGGATTGAAGCCAATGACATCGTTATTGATACCGGCAATAGCCTGTGGACTGACACCATTGCTCGCGATGAAACGTACAACACGCTATTTAAGTTTTTCAGCACAGCCGTTTCAGGCGGTGAAATAGGTGCTCGGTTTGGCCCCGCACTCATGGCCAGTGGCTGTGCCGCTTCCTGGCAGCATATACAACCGATGTGGGAAGCTATCGCGGCAAAGGTTGATCAGAGCGGTTTACAGCTCCCACCGCTAAGCAGCGGAGAGCCTTGCGCAGCTTATATCGGCCCAAGCGGCTCTGGTCATTATGTCAAAATGGTCCATAACGGTATTGAATATGCCGATATGCAGCTTATTTGCGAAGTGTACCAATTCCTGCATCAGGTATTGAATATGCCCGCCCGTGAAATTGGCCAGGTATTTGCACAATGGAATAAAGGAATACTGAACAGTTACCTGATGGAAATCAGTGCTGATATTCTCCAGCAGCAAGATCCAGCGACCAAGAAACCTCTGGTCGAGATGATCCTCGATAAAGCCGGTCAAAAAGGGACTGGGTTGTGGACGGCAGTCACCAGCCTGGAAGCCGGCTGCCCAGCCCCGACAATAGCTCAGGCAGTGTATGCTCGTTCACTGAGTGGCTTAAAAGATCAACGAACGCTGGCCGCAAAATCACTGCAGGTGATCACGGACACGGCAATCTCAATCAATAAAGACACCGCTATCGAGCAACTTCACGATGCCCTCTATTGCGCCAAACTCTGCGCATACGCCCAGGGCTTCGAACTCATGAAAACCACAGCACAGCAACAAGATTGGCAGCTGGATTTTGCCAGCATCGCCAAGATATGGCGGGCGGGATGCATCATTCGGGCAATCTTTTTGCAATCCATCGCGGATGCATACACCGCTCAGCCAGAATTGAATAACCTGCTGTTAGATTCAACGTTCAGCCATGAATTAGAACTGCGCCAGCTCAACTGGCGCAAGGCTGTCGCTAACGCCAGTCTGCTCGGTGTCAGCTGCCCGGGCATTAGTTCCGCGCTGAACTATTTTGATGCAATGTGCAGCGAAACTTTACCGGCCAATCTGCTTCAGGCACAACGGGATTATTTCGGCTCACATACTTATTCTCGCATCGATCGGCCCGAAGACGAAAAATTCCACTTTATGTGGAATCAATCACCAAGAACAGAAGTAAAGATTAGCGATTAACCGGTCAATGGCCCTTAATAGCGAGGGCCTTTTTCTTGCAATCGCTTTCCTTGTTATTACATTCATATTCCTGCAAAAACTGTGTTAATGTTACCAGTAACAAGTACAGTGACGATGTGGAAAAATGGTAATTAAAAAGAAACGGCCGACCCTTCAGGATGTCGCGAATTTAGTGGGTGTAACCAAGATGACAGTCAGTCGTTTTTTGCGTAACCCCACTCTGGTTTCCGAGCCTCTGCAAACCAAAATTTCTGATGCCGTCGAAGAGCTAGGTTATATCCCCAATCGCGCACCTGATATCCTTTCTAATGCAAAAAGTAATGCGATCGGCGTACTGGTTCCGTCATTGAGCAATCAGGTTTTCGCTGAAGTAATACGCGGAATTGAAAAGATAACGGGGCCCGCAGGCTATCAAACCATGCTTGCCCACTATGGCTACAGTAAGACTCTCGAGGAACAAAGTATTGCTTCGCTGCTGTCATACAATGTGGATGGCATCATTCTCTCGGAAAGCTATCACACCGACCGAGCCCGGAAGATGCTCAAAACAGCGGGTATTCCTGTCATTGAAATCATGGACTCTGTATCGCCGGCAATCGAGCAAGCGGTAGGAATTGATAATCAGGCTGCAGCCAGAGCAATGACAACAACAATGATCGCCAAAGGGCGCAAGAACATTGTCTATTTCGCAGCACGACTGGATGCCCGCACTCGACTGAAAATGCAGGGTTACGAACAGGCAATGTTAGAGCATGGCTTAAAGCCGATCAGTTTACAGACTGAAGATGCCTCTTCCTTTACTCTTGGGGCAGCCTTGTTACATCAAATGTTAAGAGACTACCCTGATGCTGACGGCATTTTTTGTACCAATGACGATCTTGCCGTCGGGGCTATTTATGAGTGCCAGCGTTTGGGGATCAACGTTCCGCAGCAGATTGGTATTGCCGGTTTCCACGGTCATGATATCAGCCAGATAATGGTGCCTAAGTTAGCCACGGTGATCACGCCACGCGAACGCATCGGCCAAACAGCCGCAGAACAATTATTAGCACGTTTAAAAGGAGAAATGCTTAAAGAACCAATTATCGACTTAGACTTCCAAATCGCATCTGGTGAAAGCATATAATGGGGAATCGTGTAGCAGGAGCCTGCTAGGCCGAGTACAAACAATCCAAATTGGTAACGGTGTACCAATCGGTTTTACTCAATCATTTAACTCTGCAGTTCTTCCAATTTTTCGGCTAGCTCATCGGCGGTATCAGATGCTTGTTCTTTAGCGCCTTCATACATATTTTGAATCTGTTCTAGTGGACTCGCGTTAGTCGCATCTACGATCAGATCTTTGTAAGTCACACCAATATAAACACCGATGCACATACCTAGCAGCATTGTTACGATATATTTCAACATCGATCCATCTCTTATCATTTCCTTGATGATTCATAGTATCGGAAACAGGTGAAATGGCATACTGCCATCTGTCTCAAAACTAACAATTTACTGGTCTAGGAATATGACCGGTAAAAAAAGGCGGATGCACTCATTACTAGAACAAGACATTACCGCCTTTGCAAACATGGTTTCACACAGAGAAACGGCCATCATAATGGCTCGATGCTAGCGATTCGCGGGTCTCTCTGCGTAAACGTAATTATCACCCGATTTCTTATAAAACACATTTTCAACAATGGCATAAGAGGCACCCGCGATCACCGCAAAAGTTGCAATCTCAGGTAATCGAGAGCGGTGATAATGGTGTTGGGGTTGATTTACCACAACAACATTCTGAGAATAATGATGATCGTCGTGGTGATGATGGTGACGCTTCTTTTTATGTTTCACGACGACAACATCATGATGATGACCGCCGTGATGGCCTTTCTTTGCCCAGGCAAACGAAGGCAGGACAAATGACACCATTAATAAACAAGTGATGAGTAATTTCATAAGCTACTTTATGTTGTTATTGATAGTGAACATTGTATCTTTGAGTGCTCTGGCTATGTCAGCTTCAGGTCAGCAGTCTGTCAAATCTATCAACCAGACTCGGTTACAGAAAAGGTGTGAAATTTTAATAAAGCCTTCCCACACAATCTGGAGATCCCCGCCCCGAGTTCAGTGAATCCGTGATTTCAGCTTATTTGTCGCTGACACTGCATAGTAAAATGCTCAGCGGGCGTAATGTGATACCACATATCAAACTGCGCTTTATTTTCACTCAGTAAGTTCGGTTTAAAGAAAATACGGTAGCCGGTTAAGTCACGACGCTGGTCATAATCAAATGGGTTGGTATTGTAAGTATCAGTAATTATTTTGCGGTTCAACAGCACTGGCTTGAGTACATAATCCTGCCCTGTTTGCTTATAGCTGTAATCGACAAACAGGTTATATTCCAACTTCGTCTGTTTCTCTTCCTGATAGCGAATCCATTCTTGCGACTTTATCGTGCCATCCGGACGAAAATCATACCTTACCCAGCTTTGTTCACCTGCAGCAGCAACCTCTTCCGGTACGCACTGCCACAGCCCCACCATGTCAGGCAACGAAGATGACATAGCCATAACCGGAAACATTAACCCTGCAGCCAGTAAAAGTCTTTGCTTCATTCCTATGTCCTTTTAGTATTCTCTCGTACATTCTGCTAACAATAGCTTAACTTGCTCAGCGAACTCAATCATTGTATACCCAAACCACTCTCAGTCCTGCATCTTAAAATGACTTGAATCTCGCGACGCAACGATAGCCAGCATAAAAAAACGGAGTGGCCACAAGTCGGACACTCCGTTTTTATTTTATTACCATCACGGTCAGCTATTAGCTAAACACAGGCTTAGATAAAACAAGGGTGGTTTTTACCGCCGCCATTTTTTTAAGATCACGGAGATCGGCACGATAGGCCCCATCATATTCACCCGCAGAGGCGCACCGCCTAAACCATAATGAACTTCTGATGAGTCAGATGACGAATAATTATACTTATAGTTAAATTTATCCGTTGCTATATGCAACAAATCAAAATCCTTCCGGTGGCATGAAATATATGCCCGCCAATACATGGCATCGATGATTTCGTCTGGATGATCTGCCCGAATGATGAAGCGCCAACTTCCGTCTTCCCCGTAAAAATCAAGCGGGAATATCTTTTTAATTTTTCTTTTGCTTAACAAGGTAACCTATCCACATAGCAAGCTCTTGATACCAATCAGGTCAAAAAATCGACCCTTTCATTGTTTAATACTATTGGTAGAGGGAATTATGCAATGTTCCAGCGAGAATGGAAGAGGACAGGAAGAGAAAGAAGAATATTTTACTAAAATTCAGGATGCTGCGGGTTCAATCTTCGAAAGGATAACACAAAAAAAAACATATTATCAGACTTGTTAATTAACTTTCTGGGCCTATAATGCTGAAAACCGGAGCGTCTGCCAACGCTCCGGTTTTTTTGTGCCTGCTCATCTGACGCAATCGGTTATCTGCCAATAACCGGAAGGCTGAGAGCAATATTCGATAATACTAAGGAAATACTATGCGTATCGAACAAGACTTGAAATTGGGTTTTAAAGATGTACTGTTTCGTCCAAAACGTTCTACCCTGAAAAGCCGCTCTCAAGTCGAATTAACCCGCGATTTTACATTCAAGCATAGCGGTCGTCAATGGTCTGGCGTTCCTATTATTGCGGCAAATATGGATTCAGTCGGTAGCTTCGAAATGGCCGCCTCGCTTGCGAAACACGGGGTAATGACAGCCGTACATAAGCACTATACCGTTGAAGACTGGGCTGGTTTCATCGAATCCAATGAAGCTACCGTGTTAAACAATGCGATGGTATCGACCGGCACATCAGAAGCTGATTTCCAAAAAACCAAAGACATCATGGCGCTGACAGATGACTTAATCTTCATCTGCATTGATATTGCCAATGGGTATTCTGAGCACCTTGTTGAGTACGTACAAAAAGTGCGTGCTGAATTCCCAGACAAAGTGATCAGCGCAGGTAACGTCGTGACCGGTGACATGGTTGAAGAACTGATCCTTGCCGGAGCCGATATCGTTAAAGTCGGTATCGGTCCGGGCTCTGTCTGTACGACTCGTGTTAAAACCGGTGTTGGTTACCCGCAGCTTTCAGCCATCATTGAATGTGCTGATGCGGCACACGGCCTGGGCGGTCGTATCATCGGTGACGGTGGTTGTGCATGTGCCGGCGATGTTGCTAAAGCCTTTGGTGGTGGTGCAGATTTCGTTATGCTTGGCGGTATGCTGGCGGGCCATGTAGAAAGTGGCGGCGAAGTAATTCATCAAGACGGCAAAGCTTTCATGAAATTCTACGGAATGTCATCTCAGAGCGCGATGGACAAGCACTCAGGCGGAGTGGCTAACTACCGCGCCGCTGAAGGTAAAACCGTGCTATTGCCTTTCCGTGGTGAAGTTGACAATACCATCCAGGATATCATGGGCGGAATCCGCTCAACCTGTACCTACGTTGGCGCGGCGCACTTGAAAGAGCTGACGAAGAGAGCAACTTTCATCCGTGTTCTCGAGCAGGAAAACAACGTATACGGTAAAGAATAAACTCGGTATTTGCGAGTAATTAGAGGCCACTTTTTAGTGGCCTTTTTTGTGCCTAAAAACGGCCAGTGGCGACAGACAAAAAAACGTCCGTTATAGGTGGTGGGTGGTTAACTCACTTTACCGCTGCTTACATCCACCTCTGCGTTCTGTTCAATTTCGTCGACTACTGCATTAGCAATGCATGCAGGTTTGGTTGTGATTGCTCCGCCAATCGCGACTCCCGAACAATTCCGAGTATTAGAAAAGCATTATTGGCGTGGGACCCACTTACACTGAAGCAATGGCTACAATATAGCCTGAATGGAAGAAACCCCTAGTTGCTGCATGGAATTAGTTGACAGGTGCATTTTTTTTCATAATTTATTATGAGCTTTAACATTGAACTCATAGGTATAAAAATGAAAAAGACACAATTGGCTATAGCGGCGTTAGGTTTTCTGCTTTCTTCTTCTGCCTTGGCTGAAGGTAAGTGGAGCTATACAGGCGAGCATGGTGTTGAGCACTGGGGGGATACGCACCCGATATGTGCAGCGGGAAATAACCAATCTCCAATTAACATAACCCAACCTCTTGAAGTAGATCTTGCGCCGCTAAATATCCAATATCAGGGTAAAGTGACGGAATTGATCAACAACGGCCATACTGTACAGGCGAATGTTGAAGGGCTAAATACGCTGCTAGTTGATGGGAAGTCTTTCGACCTGAAGCAGTTCCATTTCCATACACCGTCAGAGAACTATATTAAAAACAAACAGTACCCACTTGAAGCGCACTTTGTTCATGCCAATGAGCAAGGTAATCTGGCTGTAGTGGCGGTAATGTTTGAAGCAGATCCAGCCTTCAATAAGAACTTATCTAACTTACTGACCGAAATTCCGTCGGAACACGATGAAGTAGAGTTGGATGCAGAGGTTAAGCCAAGCGAGTTGTTGCCGAGTACTGATTATTACTACCGTTTCAATGGTTCTTTAACTACGCCGCCATGCAGTGAGGGTGTTCGCTGGTTTGTTCTACAAGAGCCAGTGGCAGCTTCGACAAAACGAATTTCTATGCTAAGAGAGGCAATGGGAGCTAACAACCGTCCGCTACAACCGTTAAATGCACGTGTCGTAGTCGAGAAATAACGTCAGCAACCTTCATCAGTCATGATATAGCTCCGGTGATGAGGGAGCTATATCAAGCCTATAAAACAGCATCCATGACTAC
Source organism: Photobacterium sp. (assembly GCF_057456235.1). Taxonomy (NCBI): domain Bacteria; kingdom Pseudomonadati; phylum Pseudomonadota; class Gammaproteobacteria; order Vibrionales; family Vibrionaceae; genus Photobacterium; species Photobacterium sp. Next base: position 25,241 of record NZ_JBVCPH010000022.1, read on the forward strand.
CTTATAAGCTCTCGTTTGATTCGCTGAAATTCACCACCATGATCTGGAAATTTCAGTTCCGACCTAATATCACCAAAGTTCATTGCGATTGTCATTTTTTCTTCGTCAATATAAAACCAAACAAGCTGGCTTTTGTTTATATAGGCCTCACGACTTGGACTATATTCGATTCCTCTTACTCCCCCAGACATTTCGATAAGATCTTTAATCCCATTCTTTAAACTGATTTTCATCACAGTATTATCAATCATCACTTCCCCTAAAAAATACTACCAAGCAAAGACTTACTGGGATTATCATTCAAGTACAAATCAAGTATATGCCATCAATTAAAAACGCAACACTTAATGTATTTCGTTCTCTATGGTCAATTGATGGCACTGAACCATTCCATTCTTTGTCTCTACCTGGACGGCAAGCGACGACTCAGCAGCCAGCAGGACTCTAACCATTTCCATTTGGCCCGCATCTCACTGCCCTTTCTTCTCTTTCATTACCAGCGCTAACGACCAGGCCCCGTCATCAGTACACATCACATACACTTACAAAAAGTATGTCTATAGTTATAAATAAGACTTCATACAGTGTACTGGTATGACAGCGATAAAATAACAAAAAGAGCGATGGTAAATGCCATGTAAAGCAGAAATATACCAACTGGCAGCAGCGCTATCCGCCTTGTTAGGAGGGCTGATACTCTATCTATTCGCACGCCCCGCAGAAAGTATCTACCTTTTCGCTCTGTTTTCTTACTCCCACTTCCCAGATTACAATTTGCTTGGAGTCTTCGGCCAGTGGCTACCCAGTCTTGTTCACACCTATGCCTTTATCCTGCTTACGGTGATAACTGTTGGCAATGGCCCACGGATAATCTTCATCAGCTCTCTTTTTTGGGTGGGAGTTAGCTGGATATTTGAACTCGGCCAACATCCGGCTATCTCCGCTCGATTGATGAAGCATATTCCTCCATGGTTCTCAGAAATACCGTTCTTGGAGAACAGTGCCAACTATTTTCAACGCGGAACCTTCGACCCACTTGATCTATTTGCAACACTTATCGGCGCTTTTGCCGCATGGCTAACGTATCAAATAACCCGGAGAAGGAGTCACAACGATGAAACTGAATAATACAGCGAAGCAACCGCTTCGTTACCTTATAACAGGGTTCATTATCGTCATCGGTCTGGTCATGATTATTAGTAGTGGCGGCGGTGGTGGTGGTGGTGACGGTAATATCATCTATTCCGGCTCGACCGAAATGGCGACTATCAGTGCCGACAACGCAACCGAGTTGGCGGTAGGTGCCTTAATGGGTGGCCCGGCGATAAAGATCACCTCAGCGAGCAGGACGGATATTGCCAATAGTGATGAAAAGGAGAGCTTCTTACAGAGTAGCGCGTTATTGCACTTTTGGCCGACGATGTCAGGACTTGAAAATTTCACATTCTCGGCGAAGACGTCACCTGAACCACGGACCATTCTCACGGAAACTAATACATTTGATGGTAACTGTGGAGGCCGCTTAACTATAACGATCAATCTGGACGATACAAACGGCAATTTTACCGGTACTCAACAGTATGACCAGTTCTGTGAAGATGGCGAAACGGCTAACGGCACTATCACTGTTTCAGGCTCTGCCAACCTTGTGACATTTGATATTATTGCTATCGAAATGGCTTATAGCCAGCTGTCCTTGGAGAATAGTAGCAGTTCGGTCACAATGAGCGGTACAACCAGCGTTAATTTCTCCTCCTCCACCCTCTCACTGACAATGAACGGCCTGATCCGGAACAACGATACGGGCAAGGTCTATAAAGTAGCAAATTATGATGTATCTCTGCTTGAGGGAGAAACGTGGATTGAAATGACTTTTTCTTCCGGCCGGTATTATCACCCCGACTATGGCTACGTGGAAGTCGAATCAAGTACACCGTTTATGCAATATGATAACAACGTCGGTCCGTCTTCCGGCGAACTCATTATCTTAGGCATCGGAGAGACTAAGGCGTCGTTGGTGGCACTGACAGCCGACACATTCGAGGTTACAGCCGATACCAATGGAGATGGCACTTTTGATTGGAGTTCCGGTACCCTCTACTGGCTCTAGGCATTATGGCGCCAACTGCCAATGCCTGCTGGCTAGGTCGCACTGAACACTATAACGTAGCGTTGGATGTCGATAAATAACGTACGCAACCTTTGTAGGCCATGATATAGCTCCGCTGATTAGGGAGCTATATCAAGCATATAAACTGCATTTACGACTGACTGGTAAGCTCGCTTTTGACCCGCTGAAATTCACCACTATGATCTGGGAATTGTAATGTCGACCAGGCATCACCAAAGCTCATGGCGATTGTCATTTTTACTTCATCAACCTTAAACCAAACAAGCTTACTTTTATCAATATAAGCCTCTCGATCTACACTGTATTCAATCCCGCGCGCAGGTACTTCGAAGAGGTCTTCAACCTCGGCCTCAGGCGTTTCAAAAAGGTCTTTTACGCCATTCTTCAAGCAAATTTTAACAAAATTATTATTGCTCATGACTCTCTCTAAAGAATAATTTCAAGTAAAAAATCGGGGGGATTATCCTTCATTTCACATAATAAATCATGAGGTATCACACACAAAAAAACATATGCCATCGAAAAAAATCCCCAGCAGATGACTCAATTGGGGATCGGTGTTTCAGAAAACATGACTCGAATGGTTGATTATCTTGTTTCGCTTAGATAGCTGATGCGCAATCCCTTTATCGCAGGCTGCAGGCAAGCCTGAAGAAGACCACTCTCGCTGAAACGAGCCTCTTGAAGCTGCTTATAATCTGTTGTTAAAACAGCTAACTCAGTTTAAAACGACCGACAACATCATGAAGCTGGGTATTGGTCTGGTTTAACTGATGAGTGCTGTTTACGGTTTCCTGCCCATTGTGATTAATGTTGTTAATCATCTCCCGAATGGCCGTCATATTGCGGTTAATTTCAACCGTCACTGTACTTTGTTGTTCAGCAGATGCCGCGATCTGTGCCGTTAAATCGTTAATCTCAACTACGGATCCGGTCATTGAATCGAGTGAATCCATTACCCGAGTCGTATTTTCTGCTGTGTGCTGACAACTGGCTTTTGTCGTTTCCATGGCGCTGACAACCTTGCTGGTCCCATTTTGCAGTTTAGCCAGCATGTGGTTGATTTCAGTCGTACTCTGCTGTGTGCGCGCGGCCAATGCCCGTACCTCATCAGCGACAACGGCAAAACCACGGCCCTGTTCACCGGCTCGAGCAGCTTCAATCGCGGCATTCAGTGCTAACAGGTTGGTTTGTTCAGCAATATCACCAATAACCCCCAACACAGAACCAATCTGCGACGCATCATTATTCATGATCACAATAGACTCTGACATACTCTCCATTTCGCCCACTAAAGCTGAAACACTTTGCACTGCTTCTTGCACTACAATTTTTGACTGCTCGGCCTCATTGTTTGTTTTCTGTGTCAGCTTAGCCGCACTCGCCGCACTTTGCGCAGCAGAGTCAACGGCTGAGCTCATTTCGGTGATTGCAGTTACTACCTGTTCGGTCTCTTCAGAATGGGCGGTTAACAATGTCTGGTTGGAATCGGTCTGCTCACGCAACTGATTGATTTCAGAACTAATAAGGTGACTGGATTGGGCTACATCCAGCATCATTTCCTGAAGATTAGCAATGAATTGGTTAATACCGGCCGCAATTTTACCAAGATCGTCCTGCGTATAGACATCCAAACGACGGGACAAATCGCCGTTGCCTTGCGAAAGCTCAGTCACGATATTACGCAGGGAAACAATCGGTTTAAATGCCATGTTAATAGCAGCAATACTGAGTGGAATAATCGCTAGGACAGCAACTAGCAAGGCAATAGTAATGGAATTGTTAAGGATGTCAGTGTTTTTCTGAATGTAAGCCTTGTCAATATATCCGGTCAAGCTCCACTTCTGGCCACCAACATCAAATTCACTTGGCAGGGGAATAAGATCACCCGCTTTTTTGTTTGAGAACAGTACATTATTATTAGCGTCAAGCAGTTCCATATAGCTACCATCTATTGCTGTTTTTTCCAATAATGCCTGAGTTTGGCTGAGATCGATAAAAAATATGTCTCCGATCCCTTTTTGTCTCGGTACAGTGATAGTGATCAGTGGCTTATCTTCATCATAGAAGACATCGCTTACAACAACGGACCCGTTAGCGTTTTCTACTTGATCAATATATGACTGGGCCTCATTGCTATCATCAACACTGCCATCAGGTGTAAAAACCAAGTCACTGACCACTTTTACTATATTATTAAACCCCGTTTTTTCTTGTGTTTTTTTTATTGCTGCCAGACCAAAGTTTAAGCTTTCAGTTAAAATTATTTTATTGTTTATGTCTTCAATCAAATTATCTTTTATTAAGTTAACCTGAGATTTTATATTTGTCGTATCGGTCTTATAGATATAATTGCTAATATAATAATTGACACTGAAATAGGATGTGACAATTGTAATCAAAATAATAGCAATGAACATGGAAAATATGTTCATTTTGAAAGATAGTTGCTTCATGGCTAGTGATCCTTTTTACCCACCGAATAGATAACTCATCTTTCTGAAGATATTTATCGTTAACTAAGGTACGTATTTAAAAATAATTACAACATCACGATTCGAACATTAATGGTTTAAGGTCTAGACGTAATCAAAGATAGGAACTACAAGGATTTATCAAGTGTGACAGTTTTTAATCTTGTGAAGGCAAACATTAACACCATGCTAGCATGGTGTTAATGTTTATTTTATAAATACGAGATTACTAATTGTTATTTTAATTGTGAATAACTTATTTATGGAAGAAAGTTCGCTTTAATGCCATTTCCAAGCCGCGAACTTCGGCAAGCCCTTTCAAGCGACCTATCGCAGAATACCCCGGATTAGTTTTCTTCTTTAGATCATCCAGCATCTGATGGCCATGATCTGGACGCATCGGGATCAAGCGGAGATCACCGGCTTCATTGCGGCGCTGCTCTTCTTTTAGAATTTCCATCACCACATTATACATATCAACATCGCCATCTAGGTGGGCGGCTTCATGAAAGCTTAGCTGATTATCTTCACGTTGCGTTGAACGTAGGTGAGTGAAGTAAATACGATCCCCGTGTTGTTTAATCATATTGACTAAATCATTGTCACCACGGACGCCATAAGATCCGGTACACATAGTAATACCATTCATCTGGCTCGGAACTTCTTTGGTCAGCCAGTCAATATCATCTATAGTCGAAACAATTCGCGGCAGCCCTAAGATTGGACGCGGTGGATCATCAGGGTGAACCGCCATCTTCAGCCCGTTTGCTTCACAGATAGGCATCAGTTGCTTAAGAAAATATACCATATGCTGGCGAAGTTGATCTTTATCGATCCCTTCATATCGATTGAGCTGCGCCTGGAACTCTTCCAGTGTATAGCCTTCCTCTGCACCAGGAAGCCCTGCAATAATATTGCTGGTCAGTTTGGCAATTTCGGCTTCCGACATATTATCGAAATATATTTTTGCCTGTATCTGCTCTTCATTCGAATACGACTGTTCTGCTCCGGGACGTTTCAATATATACAATTCAAATGCCGCAAAAGCAATTTGATCAAAACGTAATGCTTTAGAGCCATCTGCCATTTCGAATTCTAAGTCAGTACGTGTCCAATCTAGAACCGGCATGAAGTTATAACATACTGTATCAATACCGCATTCAGCTAAGTTATGTAGTGTTTGTTTATAATTATCAATCCACCGCTGAAAATTCCCCGTCTGAGTTTTGATTTCTTCGTGAACAGGAACACTCTCGACAACTGACCACGTCAGTCCTTTCGCTTCAATTAATGCTTTACGCTTTTGTATTTCTTCTTTCGTCCACACATCCCCATTAGGAATATGATGAAGCGCATTAACAATACCCGTTGCACCAGCCTGACGAATATCATCTAGCGATACAGGATCATTAGGGCCATACCAACGCCAGGTTTGTTCCATGATAATCACCTTTTATAAACATACCTAACCCGCTCGAATAATATTTCAAGTTAAGTATTTAACGACTTTAATTAACGGCCACTTAGATGTGACAGTCCTAAGTAAAGGCCAATAAGGATATTGGCCTAATTTTATTTACCGCTACATCGCAGTATCGATATTATTTTTCATCCCCAAGAAGGACGACAGGATTAGAACTGAAGAGATAACCATCAAAATTAGGATCATCAATATCGGACAGTTCTAATAATCGTTGTTTTACATTTTCAAGGTGTTGCCACATGGCGTTTTTGGCAGCAATTGGATCTTTCCTTTGCATCGCAGCAAGGATACGAGCATGGTCATCTAGCCACTCTTCGCGATAAGCTTGATCGACAATATGGGAATGCAGTTTCTTCCACATAGGGCTTTGCTCACGACGATCCCAGGAATGCTTCAGCATATCCACCAGTACTGAGTTCTGGGTTGCCTCAGCAATACACAGGTGGAATTGTTCATCACCGTTACAGTTTACCGAACCACAAGCGATTTCATTTCGCTCAAGCTCCAGGGCTGCACGCATTTTAACAATATCTCCCGGTGTCACCTGAATCGCTGCAAACTCTGCAATATTACTTTCCAGCAACTGCCTCGCCTGGAGCATTTCAAATGGACCTGCATCATCACTTATCACATTTTCGCGGCTATTGTTATCACTCGGAATATTCAGGACATACACACCCGAACCTTTCTTTACTTCAACGAGATTTTCAAGCTCAAGCATAATGATGGCTTCGCGCACGACCGTACGGCTGACATTCAGTCTTTCAGCAATGTCACGTTCCGGCGGCATGCGATCACCCACTTTGTAGTGCCCGTCGATTAATTCCCGTCTCATTACCAACCCTAACTCTTGGTAGGGTCTTTTTGGTTCAAAAGGCATCATGATGATATTGTCACTATTTTCCATTGCACTCTTACGCCATCATAATGACCAAATAAAATTGGTCAACCTGTATATGTTAAAGTGTTACAACACCTTGATTTTTTTCTGCTAAATAAAGCAATTCTCAATGTTATTGAACGGCTTTGATACGCTCAACAACTTTGCTTAGCTCTGGATTAGATTCATCCAGCGTGTCGTACATCGGTTGCACGGCCTCGACGAATGCCGTTTTGTTTGGCGTAATAAATTTCACGCCCATTTTTTCAGCTTTCGCTCGCTCTTTCTCTTCAGACTGAGTCCATAGCGACTTCATCAATTCCATAGAGCTCATTGCTGCCGTTTTTAGGGCCTTGCGATTTTCTTCTGACAAACCATCGTATGCTTTGGTCGAAATAACCAGCACATCAGGAACCATCGTGTGCTCGTCTAAGCTGTAGTATTTAGACACTTCGCTGTGACGACTCAGGCTGAACGATGGGATATTGTTTTCAGCAGCATCAACAACACCTTGCTGAAGCGCGGTATATAACTCGCCGTATGCAAGTGGAGTCGGGCTACCGCCAAGTGCTTTTACCATATTAATTGCTGATGGACTCGGCTGGACACGGATCTTCAAACCTTTAAGATCAGCAGGCGTATTGATTGGCTTTGAAGTATAGAAGCTACGTGCGCCGGCATCATAATAGGTCAGGCCAATGAAGCCACTGTCACGGGATGAAGCCAGAATATCTTCACCGACAGCACTTTCTTTTACATTGGAGTAATGTGCTTTGTCACGGAAAAGATAGGGTAAGTTAAAGGCTGAGTAAGCCGGTGCAAATGCTTCCAGTTCTGCCGCATTAGTCTTAACCATATCCAGCGCACCGTTCTGCATCAGCTCCATAGATTCACGCTGGGTACCAAGCTGAGCATCCGGATAAATACGAATGCGTACGTCACCATCAGTCAGTTTACGAACCTCTTTTGCCATATGATCCATCGCTTTATGCACAGCATGGTCACGTGGGTGGTTATGACTTAGCTTCAATGTGGTTGCAGCAAACGCTGAAGCTGAGGCACCAATTGTTAACGCTGCACCGATTACAGCAGTAAGTACTCTTTTACGCGTCATCATTGTTATATCTCCGTGAGATTGGTTGTCCATTTTGTAGGGTACATTTGAATACGGGGCCAATATTGACGTCAACACGGCAAGCAGTCAAAACAAAAACATCAATTGGTTGACCTAAATCACATTAAACCCCCTAAAATTGGTCGACCAATGTAAATGTGAACCACGTCACATGACAAATCATCCACGTTTCTTATAATCCATCCCAGAAAAGAGTGTAACGACTGTATAGCTGAGTAACCCCCTTTACTTATTGGTTAACCAAAATTCAGTTAGTACACTCCCTCATATAAAGGAACTAAAGATGAATAAATTGGTTGGATATGTAAATAGAGGGCTGGCAATGTTCACCGTGTCTCTCTCTACCTTCCTGGTTTTCTGTGTTATTTGGCAGGTAATTTCTCGCTATGTCATAGGCAAACCAAGCACAGTTACGGATGAACTGGCACGTTACCTGTTTATGTGGGTCGCATTAATTGGAGCGGCATACACCACTGGCCTCAAACGCCATCTGGCGATCGACTTGCTTACCATGAAGCTAAGTGGCAAACGAAAACTCATTAATGAAATATTTATCCAGCTGGCCATTGCTGCTTTTGCTTTCGTTGTTCTGGTCTACGGCGGTACCAACCTCGCCCTGAAAACCTTGACGACCGGACAGGTGACACCAGCACTAGGCTTTGAAATGGGCTACATCTATTTCTGTCTGCCGATTAGCGGTGCATTAATGATTTTCTACTCGGCAACTTTCACCGTTGAAAAATGCAAGCAGCTCGTATCCGGTAATTCACTCGCCGCTGATACTCAACAAAACTAATTAAAAAAGGAATTCCATCATGGAATGGCAAGTCATTCTTACTTTATTTGGCAGCTTTGCAGTTCTTCTCACGTTGGGGATCCCGGTTTCATTTGCTATCGGTCTTTCTTCACTGGCAACGATTATGTTGAGTTTACCGCTTGAACCCGCTATCGCCGTGGTATCACAGCGTATGGCAGCAGGCCTTGATAACTTCGCCCTGCTGGCCATCCCGTTCTTTATCCTGGCCGGTAACATCATGAATCAGGGCGGCATCGCGATTCGCCTGATCAACTTTGCAAAAGTGCTGGGAGGCCGTCTGCCAGGCTCGCTGGCGCACGTAAATATCATGGCTAACATGATGTTTGGTTCAATTTCCGGTTCGGCGGTTGCCTCTGCGGCAGCGGTTGGCGGAACCATGTCACCCCTGCAGAAAAAAGACGGTTATGATGAACACTTCTCTGCGGCCGTGAACATTACCTCCTGCCCGACCGGCCTGCTGATCCCGCCAAGTAATACACTTATCGTCTTCTCATTGGTATCCGGTGGTACGTCTATTGCCGCCCTGTTCCTGGCCGGCTATATTCCTGGTATTTTGATGGGGCTGAGCCTGATGCTGGTCGCGGGTTTTATCGCCAAGAAACGCGGTTACCCACTGGCGCCAAAGCCAAGTCTTTCAGAGGTTTGGAATACCTTTATCAAAGCCATGCCTTCTCTGCTGCTGGTCATTATCATTATGGGCGGGATCATCGGCGGGATCTTCACTGCTACCGAAGCCTCAGCGATTGCCGTCGTCTACACGTTCGCACTGGCGGTACTGATCTACCGTGAAGTAAAGCTGCGTGACTTGCCGGGCATCATTCTCGAATCGGCGGTAACAACTTCGATTGTGCTGTTGCTGGTAGGCGCATCAATGGGGATGTCCTGGGCAATGGCGAACGCCGATATCCCTTATATGATCGCCGATGCTCTGCTGGCTGTGTCAGAAAACCCTGTGATGATCCTCCTTATCATCAATCTGATCCTGCTGATTGTTGGCATCTTCATGGACATGACGCCTGCGGTACTGATCTTTACGCCAATCTTCTTGCCGATTGCACTGGACCTGGGCATTGACCCAGTCCACTTCGGTATCATGATGACCTTTAACCTGGCGATCGGTATCTGCACTCCGCCGGTAGGCAGCGCCCTATTCATCGGGTGCTCAGTAGCAAAAATATCTATCGAGAAAGTGATCAAGCCGCTGCTGCCATTCTATGCAGCCCTGGTTGCCGCCCTGCTCGCAGTCACCTTCATACCAGAACTCAGCCTGTTCCTTCCGAGGCTAGCACTTGGCTACTGAGGCCTGAATTAAACACCACACCATTCACCAATACATATCTCGCGGGTAACTGCCGGCGAGATAAAGGAAGTAAAAATGACAAACATTGCAAATACAGACGTTAATGCTCGGGTTATTCGCCCAAATTACGACAGAACGGCCCTTAAGAGCCGTATCGTTCATCTGGGTTTTGGTGCGTTCCACCGTGCCCACCAAGCATTGTTTACCAATGAAATGTTGGAAAAAACCGGCAGTGATTGGGGCATTTGTGAAATTAATTTGTTTGGTGGCGAAGACCTGATCACTCAACTTCGTGAACAAGACCATTTATACACGGTAGCGGAAAAAGGCGCTGACGCCACAGCGGTTAAGATGATCGGCTCTGTTACTGAGTCCCTGCATCCGAAGTTTGATGGCCAGCAAGCCATCTTAGAAAAAATGGCACAGGAACAAGTCGCCATTGTTTCAATGACTATCACTGAAAAGGGCTACTGTGCAGACCCGAGTACCGGGCGCCTTGATAAGAACAACGCCCTGATCAAAGCCGATTTAGCCAACCCAACAGCGCCTAACTCCGCAATTGGGTATATCGTCGAGGCATTACGTTTGCGTCGAGACCGCGGCTTGAAGCCGTTTACTGTAATGTCTTGCGATAACGTACAAGAAAACGGCCACGTCGCCCGCTCTGCCGTGTTGGACTTCGCCAAGCTTGTTGATCAACAGCTGGCAGGCTGGATTGAAGCCAGTGTCACCTTCCCGTGCACCATGGTTGACCGCATTGTTCCTGCGGCAACGCCTGAAACATTAGCAGAAATTACGACCCTGGTTGGTGTTGAAGACCCGTGTGGTATTGCCTGCGAGCCTTTCCGCCAGTGGGTTATCGAAGACAACTTCGTCAACGGCCGCCCTGACTGGGATGTTGCTGGCGCTGAATTTGTTACCGATGTGGTACCTTTTGAAGAAATGAAACTGCGTATGCTAAACGGCAGTCACTCTTTCCTCGCTTACCTTGGCTATCTTGGTGGCTATGCCCATATTTCAGATACCATGACCAATGAAAGCTACCGCAAGGCCGCTTTCGACATGATGATGAAGGCACAAGCCCCAACGCTTAACATGCCTGAAGGTACCGACTTAGAAGGGTATGCCAAACTGCTTATCGAACGGTTCACCAACCCAAGCCTGAAACACCAGACTTGGCAAATCGCGATGGACGGCAGCCAGAAGATCCCTCAGCGGATGGGTGGTTCGCTGCGCTTCCACTTAGAAAAAGAGACTGATTACAAGTGGCTGGCAATGGGCATCGCAGGCTGGATGACCTACATCAGTGGTGTTGATGAAAAAGCACAACCGATTGATGTGCGCGATCCAATGGCCGATCAATTTAAATCCATCTACCAACAACACGGTATCAATACCTCGGTCGTTAAAGAACTGCTCGGTATTGAAGCCATCTTCGGTACCGACCTGATCAGCAACGATAGCCTTGTTACCGAAATTACAAAAGCATACCAGCAGATCATCATTAAAGGCGCTCGTGCTGCGGTTGCCTCTCTGTAATCATTTTCTTCTTCCCCTCAGCGAGACGCCGTCTTGTTGAGGGGAATTTATTGGAGCCTTGTATGAAAGCATTCCTATGTGAAGATTTTCTTCTCTCTAACGAAGTCGCGCGTCGCTTATTCCACGATTACGCTAAAGACATGCCAATTTACGACTATCACTGCCACCTGAATGCTCAGGAAGTCGCGGAAAATCGTCGCTTCGATAACCTTGGTCAAATATGGCTGGAAGGCGATCACTATAAATGGCGTGGAATGCGCGCCGCCGGTATTCCGGAAGCACTGATCACCGGCAAAGATACAACGGACTTTGACAAGTACATGGCATGGGCCAAAACGGTTCCTCAGACGTTAGGTAATCCCCTCTATCACTGGACTCACCTAGAGTTACGCCGCCCGTTTGGCATTACCGGCCAGCTATTCGGTCCCGCAACCGCAGAAGGTATCTGGCACAAGTGTAATGAGATGCTTGCCAGCCCTGAGTTCTCTGCCCGAGGCATCATGAAGCAAATGAATGTGGTGATGGCTGGTACAACCGATGACCCAATCCACACGCTAGAACACCACAAAGCGATTGCCGAAGACGAAAGCTTCGATGTCGAAGTGGCACCAAGCTGGCGTCCAGATCGTGCGTACAAAATAGAGCTCGAGGGTTTTGCTGAGTACATGCAACTTCTAAGTGAAGCCGCCGATGTTCACATTACCTGCTTTGCTGATTTGCTGACGGCACTTGACCGTCGCCTTGATCACTTTGCTGCTCACGGCTGTCGTGCTGCTGACCATGGTATTGAAATTGTCCGCTACGGCAAAGTACCTGCTGAAGCCGCATTGAATGCCATGCTGACACGTCGATTAAACAACGAGAGACTAACAGAGCAGGAAGTTGACCAGTTCAGTACGGCGGTGCAAGTTTGGCTAGGAAAGCAATATGCCAAACGCGGCTGGGTGATGCAGCTGCACATTGGCGCACAGCGTAACAACAGCACCCGCATGTTCAAGCTACTTGGCCCGGATTGTGGCTTTGATTCTATTGGTGACCGCCCGTTTGCCTTCCAACTCGCCTCGCTGCTGGATGACATGGACGTCACCAATGAACTGCCGAAAACGATTCTGTACTGCCTCAATCCTCGCGATAACGAAATGATGGCGACCATGATCGGCAATTTCCAGGGTGGCGGTATTGCCGGCAAAATCCAGTTTGGCTCAGGATGGTGGTTCAATGACCAAAAAGACGGTATGGAGCGCCAGATAGAGCAGCTTTCCCAGCTGGGCCTGCTTAGCCAGTTTGTCGGAATGCTGACAGATTCTCGTAGCTTCCTGTCGTACACTCGCCATGAATACTTCCGCCGTATTCTGTGTAATACCATTGGTGGCTGGGTGCAAAATGGCGAAGTGCCGAATGACTTGGCTATGCTTGGCAAACTGGTACAGGATATCTGTTGCAACAACGCAAAAACCTACTTTAGGTTGCCAGGAGAAGTAGCATGAAACGCATCGCAATTATTGGCGAATGCATGATTGAGCTCAATGGTGCCCCTTTCGGTGCCATGGAGCAGGGCTACGGTGGCGACTCGCTTAACACCGCCGTATACATGGCGCGGACCGCGGGGCAATCGGTAGCGATCGATTATGTCAGCGCGCTGGGATCTGATGCCATCAGCGACGGCATGTTGGCACGCTGGCAGCAAGAAGGCGTCAATACCGAGTGTGTACTGCGCGATCCTGCCCGTCAGCCAGGTTTGTATCTCATCCAGCTGGACGATGAAGGTGAACGTACCTTCCTATACTGGCGCAATCAATCGGCTGCTCGTTTTATGCTCCAGCACCCTTTGTTTGCTACGGTAGAAGAGCATCTGCACAGTGTTGATATGGTTTATGTCAGTGGCATTAGCCTCGCTATTTTGCCTCCAGCCGATCGTCAACGCTTATTAGAACTGTTGGAAGATCTTAAAAAGAATGGCACAGAGATAGCCTTTGACTCCAATTACCGCCCCGCTTTATGGCAAGATGCTGAAGAGGCCCGTACCTGCTACGAGCAGTTGCTGCGCATCACGGATCTTGCTCTGGTTACCGATGACGACGAGCAGGCGCTATGGGGAGACAAAACGTCCGATAGCACATTGAGCCGCTTACAGCGTGCCGGTGTTGGCCAGGTTGTGCTCAAGATGGGTGCGCAAGGTTGTCACTACGTCAACTTTGCAACCGGCGAATCCGTACATATCGACACCACCCCCGTCGCTAAGGTTGTGGATACAACATCGGCGGGTGATTCATTCAATGCGGGTTTTCTAGCGGGGTATCTCACCAATAGAACACCGCAAGAATCCGCTCTTCAGGGCCATCAACTTGCTGGTACTGTGATTCAGCATAAAGGGGCAATTATTCCCGTATCGGCCACTGAATCAATCAATTTCAACATAACAACGAAGACAACCAAGGAAGTAACACAATGAGTACTGTCTCTGAACAACTAGCTGCCATTAAAGTAATCCCTGTAATTGCCATTGACCGTGCAGAAGATATCGTTCCTCTGGGCAAGGCCTTGGCCGAGAATGGTCTGCCTGCGGCTGAAATCACCTTCCGTTCAGATGCTGCCGCTGAAGCCATTCGACTCCTTCGTGAATCTCAGCCAGATATGTTAATTGGTGCCGGTACGGTGCTAAACCGTGAGCAGGCCATTGCCGCTAAAGAAGCCGGAGCGACCTTCGTCGTGTCACCGGGCTTCAACCCCAATACGGTAAAAGCCTGCCAAGAGATTGGCATTGATATCGTACCGGGCGTTAACAATCCTTCAACTGTTGAAGCTGCACTTGAAATGGGCATTACCACGCTGAAGTTCTTTCCTGCTGAAGCATCTGGCGGTATCAATATGCTGAAATCCCTGCTTGCTCCTTACACACAGGTGCAATTTATGCCGACAGGCGGGGTGAATATTAATAATGTGAAAGACTACCTTGCGATTGATCGCGTATTTGCTTGCGGCGGCACTTGGATGGTTGATAAAAAGCTTATTAATGAAGGTCGTTGGGACGAAATCGGTCGCTTAGCACGAGAAGCTGCTGACCTGGTTAAATAAACATATACCTTAGCCAGTTAAAATAACCGTAAGGCTTCCTACAGGAAGCCTTACTCGTAATCTCAATAAAAATAATGCAAGGGCAATAAATGAAAATTGCTTTTCTTCATACTCTATCGTCAAATATCAATCTTTTTAAACCTTATATAAACCAGTATTTATCTAATACGGATAGAAGCTTTACCGTAGAAGTAAACCATCATCTACATGAAGAATTGTTAAAAGAGGCGATGACCACGGGTATTACTCCGGAACTTCGCAACAATGTCATTAGATCGATTGAAACAATCGCGAAACAAGGCGTTGATGTTATTGTATGCACCTGCTCTACCATTGGCGCAATGGCAGAAGAAACGCAGATAAATGGCTGCCGTATATTGCGTGTTGACCGTCCGATGGCTGAAGCCACAGTCCAATATCAGCGCGTATTAGTACTGGCAGCAGTGGCCAGCACGCTGGATCCCTCTCTGAATTTATTAGAGCAAGTCAGAGGATCACATTCGACACACATCGACTCAGCTCTCGTCCCTGATGCCTGGGCTTTTTATTTTGCCGAAGACTACGAAAACTATGCGCGTACCATTGCTCGCTATATTAGTACGATCGAAGCAAAATATGATGTGATTATGCTTGCTCAGGCGTCCATGACACCCGCTGTAGCTTATTGCCAACCTTCCTCTGCATCAATATTAACAAGCCCTGAAACCTGTCTCCAATACCTTCTGCATCAGGTAATAAACAATGCCTGAAATGCCCGAACTCAACCTTGCACAAAGTATAGGCTTAGTTGCTTATTTTGTTGGTGTCACCGCATTCTTTCATCAGGATGGAAATAAATTCCGCCTTCACTTAACCTTTTTTCAGGTCATTATTTGCATCCATTTTATCTTTATGGGTGCGATGACCGCAGCCTTTGGTTGCGCAATAAGTGCCGTAAGAAGCTATGTGTCAACCCGGACTGATTCTAGCAAAGTCATGTGGGGGTTTATTGCTTTGTTGTGGATAATGGGAGTCTCTAACCTCCAGCACAATTATGAACTGCTAACACTCGTTGGTGCTTCAGTCGCCACATGGGGTTTATTTAAGGCTCAGGGCGTCCATATGCGCTTACTCATTTTGTTTAATTCACTTTGTTGGTTGACTAACAACCTATTGCTCGGCTCTATCGGCGGTAGCTTGATGGAGGCCACGTTTATCGTAGTCAATATTATTACCATTAGTAAGTTACTTAGGCGTAATCTAGCGGTAACACAAAATGATTAGCCAAAAATTCAAACAAAAGAAAAAAGAGTTCATGATAATAATTAAACATGAACTCTAAATTAGCATAGTCATCATAAATCAAACATTCATATAAAGCCTAATTTATAATATCATTTAGCTATCAACTTATTTTTGTATGCTTTCATTCCAGGAACATAAGTTAATTTATCCGCTGACATTTTATTACCATCAGGCATTTTAATATGAGTTACAGCCCATATTACACACCCCTCATTCAGATTGAACAGTACCCTTGTTTGAGCAAATAACTGACCATCATCAAAAGCATTGCTCACGGCCATTGCTTGACCAGACCAGCTCTCATTCACAATGTGCTGCTTGAACGGTAATTCAAGTGTTAACATTTCCGGTTCAACATCTTTAATCACTTTCATAAAAATGCGTGTACCTGAGCCGTGTTTCTCTGTCCATAATTTATGAGGAATATTCTTGTCATTCCAGCTTAGAATAGAAATTTCTTGGTTCATATTATTACCTAGTTAATTAGTGACTTATCTATTTTTATTACCGCTTTTCTAACTGGTCCAGGTTGTTTCACTGCAATCAATGGTCGATGTGGTTGGCCGGGATAGAAAATCACAAAGTCATTTTTAGTTAATGTGATATATTTTTCATCGACAACGGCCTCACTAAACGCCACATCTTTTTCTGTCAAAAGATCATCTTCAATTTCATTAAAAGGATGGAGGCTATAACCGAACATTTCTTCACCTTCAAGAACGATTTGTACATCAATATATTGTTGATGTATTTCCGACCGTCTTTTTTCTAAGTGTTCTGTTCTGTCATTGACGACAAAAAAAAATACGTTATTCCCATCTAAAGGATAAGTACCGTTATGAACGTTACTTTCCAGTCTATTTTTCACACGGGAAATAATTTCTATTAACTTAGGTGACAAGCTTGAAATTAATGATAATTGGTTCAGGTTTCCTGAAAACAAGTTGACTCCTAATATATTAACATTTAAAAGCAATAGCTAAGCTATGGTAATACTAACCACTTTTTTGATTAGTACAGTTTGAAAACATTGGATGTATTATAGCTACACACCAAATTGGTTGACCAAAAAAACAATTGAAAAGTCGATCTAGTTCAAAAAATATTTTCACTATAGATAACTGACAGAGGAATAACTCTTATTTAACAGCTATGATGATACAAACTCTGCCTAATAAAAATACGGCGCCATTTCTGGCGCCGCTGGTATTCACGATTCTCTTCCAGTGTAAGGCGATAGTTACTCGGAGTAGCTCAGGCCGTGACCGAATGGATACAGGGTATCTGCCGCTGCATAACCCGGAGCATCAGACGCTTGGTCAATAATTGCTTGGGCACTATTAGCAAGTGCAAATGGCAGTTTACCAGACGGGTTGAATTTACCAGTTACAACATCCATCAGTGCATTATCCTTAGAACCGAAGGTAGCCAAAATAGCGCCGGCATCTTTCAGTCCGCTGACTCCATCCATAACAAACGGCTGGCGGAAGTAGACGGAGAGAACAGTATTCTCGGCACCGACTTCGCTCATCACCGCTTGGATATCTGCCAGAGATGGGCTGATCTCCCAGGTATTCGATGCCGCCATACTGGTGAAGTCGAGCACATCCACTTCTTTGAAATCGGCACCACCGAAAACCAACAAGCCGGTATCTTTGTTAGTCACGCGAACACGGATCAGCGCATAGTCGTGATTAGCCGCACTCGGACGGGCATCAAGATCTGAAGCATCGCCTGTGGTTACAGTCTGGTAGCCATATTGCTCGGCTACACCTTCATTCACACCTAGTGTATAGAGCTTCTTACTCGCGGCGGCGTCGCCAGCAGGCAGAGGTAGCAAGGAATCCTTATTATCAAGCAGTACAACAGACTTGCGCTGTGCCTCGCGGGCTTTATCCTGGAACTTTTCGTTGCCCACAATATATTCTGCACGCACCGGATCCACATATGGATTTTCAAACAGTCCCAGCTCGAACTGTACTTTCAGCAGGCGCTTAACTGATTCGTCGATACGGTCCTCGGAGACCAGGCCTTGCTTGACCACGTTGAGGATATCAGCATTCTTGTGGAAACCGGAGAAGACATCGGTACCGGCATTGATAGCGGTCTGGAACAGCTCGTCTTTAGTCTTGTCTTGCAGACCCCAGGCGCGGTTATTCTGGATAGTCTGGGTATCAGGCAATCCCACATTCGGCTCGTTGATAATGCCGGTGTCAGAATTGATCACACCAGTAAAGCCAAGCTCATCGCGCAACAGATCATCCAAGATCCCTTTGGAGAAGGCGACTCCAACGTTACCTGCCGGTGTGCCGACAGTGGTGCTGTATTTGTTATACGGCACACGTGCTGTATTTTGAACGCGTTCAGACGTCACATCGACAAGCGACAGATCGATTCCACTATTCTTATCAGTACCTACATACAAATTGGTTCCGTCTGACGCCACGGTCTCGCCTTGTCCCAGATCAGCCAACTTCCACTCACCGCCACCGACAACCCCGTAGTAAGGCATAAGCGCCGCTACCCCAGCGTCGATGGCCGCTTTAAAGGGCTTAACATGATAGTCGAAATTCCCAGTCGGATAGCTCTGGTGCTGACCGGCAAGATAGTGCGGATCCAAACCCAGGAACTGCGGGCCGCCACCGGGGAAGTGCTTCATGGTCAGCACAATGCTGTTGGAGTCGACTTTCTTACCCTGCAGGTGAGTCACAAGGCTGGTCATAATATCAGCGGCCAGAGCTGAGTCTTCGGTAAACGTTTCATGAACTCGGTACCAGCGCGGCTCAGTCGAGAGGTCCGCCATATAACCGTACATGCCACGTAGGCCGATCGCTTTCCACTCCGCATTCATGATATCGGCAAACTCACCGATCAGCTCCATATTACCTTCGCCGAGAGAGGCAGATGCCAGACCGGCCTCTTTCGGCCACTCGGAGAATGCGCCGGCAGAAACGTTGATCCCAGGTTTGGCATTAGGGTCGTTATGGTTACGGGCGTTGGATTTGAACAGCGCCGGTATCCCCAAACGAGTGGCCTCGCTCAACTCCTGCACCATATTCATATACTGGGCGGCTTCATAAGGAGAGATGGGGGCACTGGCGCGACCACCGACAGAGGCAGACGCCGGATCACGCAGAGCCGGATCCATCGCATCCAGCTCATTTTTAGTCAGGATCGGGTTGCGGAAGATAAAGCGGTTCATCATCTGCTTCTCGATATAATCAACGTGACTGCTGGTCACCCTGCCATAGGCCGCAGAATTCATGGTATCGATAAGCATCATACCGACTTTTTCTTCTAGGGTCATTTGGGAAACCAGATCGTCGATACGCTCGTCAACGGGCTTACGCCAATCCTCGTAAACATCCAATTTGTCGTTTTTGTTGAGATCTTTAAATTGGTATCCGCTAGAGTTAATAAGATTTACTGCGCGCGCGCTAAGCTGTGCCTGCGGATACTCAGGAGCGATAACCTCTGTTGTTGTGTCGTCATTACAACCGGCTAAAAAGACGGCTAAAGCGACAGGGGTAAAAGTGAATACTCTCTTCATCGTATTTTTCATATGTAACCTCCGTGTAAGTCTTAGTTATTTTACGCAGGGACTATATATGACACAGCAATATTGGTTAACCACCTGGCGTTAAAGTAGCGACAGAGATCAACCAAAAAGTTAACACTGGATAACCAGATCACAAATACCATAATAAAAACAAATTAAAACATAAAACTGCACGTTATATCACGGAAATAGATTATCCAGCAGGCAACAGGTGAACCAATTAGGTTGCTCTTATTTTGCTTATAACAGTGCAGAGATTATTAACAAAATCATAAAACATTTATTAAAAGCGGTGATCTTTGAGCATTTTTTCCTGCGGGTAGCTAAGTGGAAAAAGCACCCGCTGAATAATTGACAATAACCAAAAAAAACATCAAGCCAAGATCTTGTAACTAAAGCAATTAACATAGCGAAGAATGATACGATTAAGGAGAGGTTGTTCGAGGTTCAATCTAAACGGATAACTCACTTGAAAATTAACCATTCTGTTAGAAAAACCTCACGAGTAAACAACTCCAGATTAGTTAAACGATGAAGATAATGGTGACAAAAAGTATGTTGCCTCTGATTTAAATGAATATAGATGTCTGATAAAAGTCTAAATACTCCCAGATGACATCATGTTGCAGTAACGAGAGCGATAGACTTTCTGTTATAATAACGACAAGGTCAACACAGTACGCCGACAGATGATGTCGGAATCGCTTGGTGTTGTGTGCGTGTATTTTAAGGTAACAACATGAATTTAAAGCAAGAACTTCAGCAGCTAAACAACAAATTAGATAAGTTCCGTCGTAAACTGGCAGGTGCGGAAGAGCGTGGTGATAAGGCTATCGCGGGACAAGCTAAGCTGGAGATAGCAAAAACGACTAAGCTGATCGCAAGTATGAAAAGTCAGCAAACTCGTCAGATAAACGACCAAGGTGCTGATCTAAAATCACTGCCCTTTAAGCGTGAGCTGACTAAAGCTGAGCAGGCTGATATGGGTAAATTGAAAAAATCAGTTAAAGGATTGGTTGTTGTACACCCGATGACAGCACTTGGTCGTCAAATGGGTATTAAGAAAGTGACAGGTTTTGCTCCGGCAGCCTTTTAATGACTTTAAGCTAAATAACGGTTAATCGTTATTTAGCTTTTTGATAGCGGCTGAAAGAAAATAAACGTGGTGCGTTTCATTCTATATTTACGCCGCTATTTCTAAACATCTATGTTAGATAAAGCGAACTTCAACCGCTTGTAGCTTGTTTGATGAGTCATCCATGATGAATTCAACAAGGCTGCCTGATACTGGCTGGTTATTGCTGCTAATACTGGATATATCAAAGCAAATGTCACCACCTAAATCGCTGGTAATCAACCCTTTTTTTTCTTTAGGGTTAAAACTGCGGATGATACCGGTTTCTGAAGTCATTGTTATTCCTTATACCCAAACCATGCATCGAGTGCGGTAGGTTTGCGGCTATCAAATTGAGTAAATAGTTATTTCCGGCCACAACAGTGAATGTCACTTTTTTGTGGCAAGTATCTTTTTAGCTCATTGACCTTTATCTCTTCACAACTATGAGTGATCACCTTAACTCAATAGCTCGTCACTGCTTAATATCGTTTTTCTTTTGTAACGACAGCAATGAACAGAAATCTCTTCCATGATTTTTTGGGTTCTTCTTTACAGCTGGCTTTGGCGAGAAGCAGGACGTGCGAAGGGTTCTTACAAAATCACATAATCAGGTCTGAGTTGCAGACGTATGGACAGTAAACCCTATCCGCCGTCCTGTAAATACTTTTTTCAACATTGTTTTTATATTGAAGGGTAATCTTCCTCTAACAATTAAGCACTAAATCGGTGCAACCTAATAATATATTGCACCAAAATTTATCAATGCTTTCTGACCCATAACGATTTAACAGAAACGCCATCTTCTACCGCACGAAAAACGTGCAATATGTAATACTGCAAATCATTATAAAACAATGATTTAAATGCTAAAAAATCAATTTGCACCATACCCGCACCCAATATTGGTTCACAATGGCATAAAAACTGCTTAATGTTGCTCAACAGGAATAATGCCAAGTTAAAATGACGAATAATTTAGCGTAATAGGTATATACCCCCAAGGATGTGGAGACGTTTGTGGAAAACATTAACAGTGCAGTAGAAACATTAATTCAGAGTTCAAACACCCTTTTTATTCTCTTGGGTGCCATTATGGTACTGGCGATGCATGCCGGTTTTGCCTTTCTTGAGCTCGGTACCGTCCGGCAAAAAAACCAGGTCAATGCGCTGGTTAAGATCATTGCTGATTTTGGATTTTCGGCCATTGCCTACTTTTTCTTTGGTTACTGGGTCGCCTATGACACCACCTTTTTCGCCAGTGCCGAGCAGCTAAGTGCCAACAATGGCTATGAACTGGTTAAATTTTTCTTTTTAATGACCTTCGCCGCAGCCATTCCGGCAATCATATCGGGTGGCGTTGCCGAACGTGCCCGCTTCTACCCGATGCTGATTGCCTCTTTCTTTATCGTTGGCCTTGTCTATCCTTTCTTTGAAGGCGTGATATGGAATAACAACCACGGCTTTCAAGATTGGTTAACCGCCACTTTCGGCGCTCCGTTCCATGACTTCGCGGGCTCAGTTGTTGTCCACGCCGTAGGTGGCTGGATAGCACTGGTTGCCGTGATCATGCTGGGCTTACGGAATGGCCGCTATCGCGACGGCCGTCTGATTGCTTTTGCCCCGTCTAATATTCCGTTTCTGGCACTGGGTGCATGGATCCTGACCATCGGCTGGTTTGGCTTCAACGTTATGTCAGCGCAAACAATGGATGGGATCAGCGGTCTTGTGGCGGTTAACACCTTGATGGCGATGGTCGGCGGTATTGTCGCGTCACTGTTTGTCGGTAAAAACGACCCCGGCTTCATTCACAACGGCCCTTTGGCTGGCCTGGTTGCGGTCTGTGCGGGTTCCGACTTGATGCACCCAATTGGAGCACTTATCACCGGTGCCATTGCAGGTGCGCTATTTGTCTGGCTCTTTACTTATATTCAAAACAAATTACATCTCGACGACGTACTCGGAGTCTGGCCACTGCACGGTGTCTGCGGTGCCTGGGGCGGAATTGCAGCCGGTATTTTTGGTAGTTCAGCTTTTGGCGGATTAGGCGGTGTGAGTCTAGCCAGTCAGGTAGTCGGAACCATCGCTGGTATCATCGTTGCGTTGGTTGGCGCCTTCATTGTCTATGGCGTGATTAAGAAAACCGTCGGCCTGCGATTAACTGCCGAAGAAGAATATAACGGGGCTGATTTGTCTATCCACCAAATTGGCTCAACCAGCGAAGATTAAAATCTTCTCGCGGAGCTTTATACAATAGACCGAAAAAAGCCGCGCTTTACAGCGCGGCTTTTCTTTAGGTTATTGAATTGATTTCGCGATTGTCATCACATCATGTCATCAGTAAATTGAATGCTGCAGCCAGTTTTGCGACGATGCGGATATAACAGCATAGGATGTGAAAATGATTTCAGTAGCCTTAGTCGACGACCACATCATGGTACGTTCAGGTTTTGCTCAGTTACTCAATGTAGAGCATGACATTGAAGTCAGAGGGGAGTTCGGTTGTGCCAGCGAGGCGTTTGCCGCACTGTCAGCATCAGACGTTGATGTTGCCGTCATTGATATCTCCATGCCTGATGAAAGCGGTCTGGTATTATTAGAAAAACTCCGCAAATCAAAACCGGCCTTTCGCGCCATTATCCTGAGTATTTACGATTCGGCCTCTTTTGTCAGTAAAGCCATCGAAGCCGGAGCATGTGGTTACCTGTCAAAGCGATGTGGCCCCGGCGAGCTGGTGACCGCTATTCGCACCGTCGCCCGAGGCGATCGTTATCTCTGTGCCGATGCCTTGTTTAACCTCAGTAATGCCCCTAGCCAACCGCAAGCCCTCAATGCACTCACCAAACGGGAACAAGAGGTCTTCAACTACTTAATTCAGGGTAAAGATGTCAAAGAAGTCGGTGTCGAGCTTTCCATTAGTCATAAAACCATTCATGTTCATCGCGCCAATATTCTCAGTAAGCTGGAACTATCCAATAACGTCGATCTGATCCGCTTCGCCATTCAACATAAGTTACTGGCAGAATCATGAATACCGCTTCCATCAGGCTGGTGAAAAGAGCATCCATTACTAATGGATAAAGCCAACCCTTTTGCCGGCAGCTATTTCTCGTATGCCTTTAGTTTTGTCATCTACAGCATCAGCTGGTTCTGCCTGTGGAGCATCAGCAGCTACCTGTCGCCCGACTTATTGCTAGCCGGGTTATTTCTGCCGACCGGACTTAAGCTCGCGGTATTAGTACTGACAGCACGCCGTTACTGGAAATTGTTTGTCATCAGTGAATTGATCATCTCGGGTTGGCTGATCTACCTGATAGGGGATCAACAACAAGACATCTTGCTTTTATTGTGCCCTTTTCTAAGCTATCTGCTCGCCATTCCCTTTGCGGATATCTGGCAACAGCTGAAAACCTATTGGCAAAAATTACTGGCGCTGGTGTCATTGGTATTGGTACATGGGATCCTGCTGGGAGGCATGATATTACTGTTGATCAAGCCGCTGGATCTCCCTCTTAACTACGCATTTTCCAGTGCTATTGCCGCGATTACTGGCGGAGTATTGCTGACGCCCTTCTTGTATCTGCTTTACGACTACCTCCACCATAAAGTCTGGGTGCCGCTAAGCCCGGCATTGATACACCAGGAAGTCACGCTTCGTCCTTCGGCATTACTGTGGGCCATCACTTTTTTCACGGTCGGACTGGTTGCCGAGCTGACGTTGCTTGATCAAATGGAACCTTTAGGTTTGTTGATCATACTGCTACCGAACATTTTCATGGCCTATAAATATGGCTGGCAAGGGGGCGTATTAGCCACCGTAATGAACAGTATTTTGCTGACCACCGCCCGTCAGATCTCGGGATCGTTTGCTACCGACCAAGAACTACAAATATTCATGACCACGCAAGCACTGGTCGGGCTAGGGCTGGGGATCGCGATCAGCCGTCAGTATTTGCTGGCACAGAAATTACAGCAAGCGAATCAGGATCTCGCCGCTGAGCTCACTAACAAACAGGATCTCGCTCGGCAGCTGGTTCAGGTTGAAGAAAATATTCGTAAATCTGTCGCTCGTGAATTACACGATGAAATTGGCCAGAATATTACCGCGATTCAGATCCAGGCCATGCTGGCCGATCGCACCACCCAGGAAGAAAATACCAAAACTATTGCCGATGCCATCAATACGTTATCAATGCGAATACACAGCGCAACCAAACAGCTATTAACCCAATTACGACCACATATTCTCGATGAGCTGGGGTTAGAAAATGCGCTACGGCAGCTTGCACATGAAATGAAGTTTGCAGAGCGTCAGATCGATTTTAAGATCAATATCGGAATTGCCGCCGATAAACTCGATGACATCACCGCCGTCACCCTATATCGCATAGTGCAAGAGCTACTGAACAATGCCACTAAACACTCACAGGCAACTGAAGTGCAGCTAAGTCTGATGCCCGGTACAAGCTTCAGCCTTGAATTGCGTGACAATGGTTGCGGCTTGCCTGAAAATTGGCGCACCAAAGGGCAAGGCTTGAAAGGCATTGAAGAACGTGTCAGTGCGCTGGGTGGTCACCTTTCAATAGAAAGCAATGACAACGCCCATATCCGGGCTGGAAGCGAACTCAATTCAAACAAAGGCACGCGGATTATTGTTACCTTGCCCACAAAAATAAACCCCAGTTAGCCAAACTAGGAATTCTTCTTAGTCATTTAAAAACCTGTCTCATTCTTTCTGCCAATTCTTACCGTAGTATTTATACCCAAGTGACCTCAAGATGCAGGATTCAGAGTGAGGTCACTTGGGTATAGTGCAACAGGGAGACTGCGCCGAATGATGGGTTTTCTAGTATCAGAACAACCTGTAAAAGCGATTACCGATCAACAGCAGATAGATGCCACGTATAAACACTGGCGACTGCATTTGATGTTTTCGATGTATATCGGCTATGGCGTTTTTTATTTCACCCGTAAAAGTCTTAACTTTGCCATGCCAGCTATGTTGGCCGATCTTGGCTTAGAGCATTCAGACATCGGGTTTCTCGGCACCCTGTTCTATATCACCTATGGCATATCCAAGTTTGTCTCTGGCATGGTCAGCGACCAATCCAACCCGAGTTACTTTATGGGATTAGGCTTGATAACCACAGGGATCATCAACATTGCTTTTGGCTTAAGCTCATCGCTCACAATGTTCGCCATATTGTGGACATTGAATGCTTTTTTTCAGGGTTGGGGCTGGCCACCCTGTGCAAAGTTGCTCACCACATGGTATTCCCGTTCTGAACGTGGATTCTGGTGGTCAATTTGGAATACCTGCCACAACTTAGGTGGCGCTTTAGTTCCGCTGATCATCGGTTTTGCCACCATTACATGGGGCTGGCGATACGGCTTTATTATCCCCGGTACCGTTGGCATTTTCGTCGGTTTGATCTTGTGCTTTCGGATGCGAGACAAACCTTCCACCATGGGATTACCGACGGTCGGACAATGGCGTAACGATCAACTAGAGCTGATGCAGGAACAGGAAGGATATGGGCTATCGTTCCGCCAAATATTAAAAACGTATGTCATCGGCAATAAATACATCTGGCTGCTTTGCAGTTCGTATTTGTTGGTATATGTGGTGCGAATTGCCATTAACGACTGGGGCAACCTTTATTTAACCGAACGCCATGGCTTTAGCCTGTTCTCAGCCAATGCCGCGGTGTCGATGTTTGAAGTGGGTGGTTTTCTCGGGTCGTTATTTGGCGGCTGGGGCTCCGACCGCTTTTTTCACGGTAACCGTGCCCCGATGAACCTGATTTTTGCACTGGGTATCTTTATTTCCGTCGCAGCGTTATGGCTCACCCCGCTGGATAATATTGCGGTGCTATCAAGCTGTTTTTTCTCTATCGGTTTCTTTGTGTTCGGGCCACAGATGATGATTGGTATGGCTGCAGCCGAATGCTCGCATAAAGATGTCGCCGGGACCGCCACCGGATTTGTCGGTCTGTTTGGCTATTTGGGTGCAGCACTGGCGAGTTACCCGATGTCACTGGTTATCGAACAATTCAGCTGGGAAGGCTTCTTCTGCGTTATTACCTTCGCCGCGGCCTCGATTGGCCTGCTGATCTTGCCTTTTGTTAAAGCACAACAGCGCTCTGTGTCTGTCGCATATAAGTAGCTGGCACCGAATGAATATAACTCGATTTACCGCAGGGTTGCGGTAATAGCTCAATGTCACCTACCACCGATCTCGGCATTGAGTTCATAATAAAAAGCAGAGGAAATAATGATGAAAGCTAGAACTCAACGCAGCCTGTTAGCTGCCTGTATACTCGGATCGACATTTGCTGCTCCACAAGTAATGGCAGAAGGCCGTCTGGTTGTTTATTGCAGTGCAACTAACGCCATGTGTGAAGCTGAAACCAAAGCCTTTTCTGAAAAATATGATGTAAAAACCTCATTTGTTCGCAACGGTTCGGGGAGTACATTTGCGAAAATTGAAGCTGAAAAGAAAAATCCTCGTGCCGATGTCTGGTATGGCGGTACATTGGATCCCCAATCGCAGGCGGGGGAAATGGATTTGCTGCAGGCATATCAATCACCTCAGCTTGAAAACATCATGGAAAACTTCAAAGATCCAGCCAAGCGCAAAGGCAACTACTCTTCTGCGGTCTATATGGGAATTTTAGGCTTTGGGGTCAATACACAGCGCTTAGAAGAGAAAGGCTTAGAAATTCCACGCTGCTGGAGTGATTTAACCAAGCCCGAATACAAAGAAGAAATTCAAATCGCCGATCCACAAAGCTCCGGTACAGCTTATACCGCACTTGCTACTTTCATCCAGCTTTGGGATGAAGATAAGGCATTTAATTACTTCAAAGAGCTCGATAAAAATATCTCGCAATACACCAAATCTGGTGTAACCCCTTCCCGTAACTCTGCCCGTGGCGAAATAGCTATCGGTATCGGCTTCTTACACGATTATTCTTTGGAACAATCAAAAGGTGCACCACTGGAGCTAATCTCACCTTGTGAAGGAACGGGCTACGAAATTGGCGGTGTCAGCATAATTAAAGGCGCGCGCAATATAGACAACGCCAAGCTGTTTGTTGACTGGGTACTGTCGAAAGAAGGCCAGCAATTAGCATGGCAAGAAGGTAAGTCTTTCCAAATCTTAACCAATACTCTGGCCGAGCAATCTCCTAACGCACTCGATCCAACCAAGCTTTCCCTGATCAATTACGACATGGAAACCTATGGTTCATCTGACGAGCGTAAGCGTCTGATCAACAAGTGGGTCAACGTGGTTAAGATGGGCGAATAATACCTTTGTAATCATTGAGCAGTGCCTGGCGCTGCTCAATATTTCCAACACTAGTAACACTAAATAGAACAAGAACTTTCTTGGGGCAGCTTACACCCTGAAATTAGTGAAACATCAATTAAATAACTCGATTTTGGTAATTAACCATGAATGACTTAGCAGCTGAATCAACCTCAAGACAGCTCCAAAGTTCAGCGCAACGAGATCCTATTTTTTACTGGATTATCGCGCTGATCGGAGCCTTTGTGTTATTGCCCTCTTTCTCCCTCGATTACGGTGTTTTCGAGTCGACGTCTCAAGAATTTAAAGACGCGATGGGCTGGAGTGGCATGAACATTTCGTGGCTATGGTTTGCCATGCCTCTGGTATTATTAATCAGGCCTTTTCAGGCACAAGACAAATACGCCAAGCAACGCCATCACTTTGATATTATTTACGCCAGTTTTTGCATGTTGTTTACCTTGCTCTCATCTTGGTATACCGAGCAAGGCTTAGGCTACGCCAGCATTATCTTGTTCATCGCCCTCTGCTGTGTGATGACCCTGGCACTGGCTCGCCTTGAATACTTAGGTGGCGACGTCTTTGTTATTGGCGCGCTGGTCAGTATTGTCTCACTGATCGCTATCTTCATTATTTATCCGAGCATCGCCATTTTTGTTCCGATGTTCCAGGATGATATGGGTGATTTTGTAATGTGGCAGTTTGTCGATATTCTGACGCGATCTCAGATCGTTCAGATCATCCTCAACTCCATCACACTGGGTACATCCGTGGGGATTACTGCGACTTTCTTTGGTTTGGTCTTCGCAATTTACACCACCAGAATTGCTAAACGTTCTGCGTTCCTTGCCCGAATTTTCTCCATTCTCCCTATCGTTACACCACCATTTGTAGTCGGTTTGGGGGTCACCTTAATGCTCGGCCGCTCAGGTTATATTACTGAGCTGATGGTTGACTGGTTTGGTTTACAGCAAACCAACTGGTTATACGGTTTTACCGGGATCTGGATGGCACAGGTGCTGGCATTCTCGCCAATGTCTTTTATGATCCTTGATGGTGCAATGAAATCACTGCATCCGTCACTGGAAGAAGCATCATATACCTTACGCGCTAACCGCTACCAGACCTTCTTTAAGATTGTGATGCCACTGCTTAAACCCGCACTGGCAAACTCTTTTCTGATCATCTTTGTTCAGTCACTTGCTGATTTCAGTAACCCGCTGGTTCTCGGTGGCAGCTTTGACGTACTGGCAACCCAAATCTATTTCTACATCGCCGGCGCGCAACTCGATTATGCTTCAGCAAGTACTTTAGGTGCGGTGCTGCTATTGTTCTCACTGGCTATTTTCGTCATCCAGTATGTCTGGATTGGTAAGCGTTCTTACGTCACGATTTCAGGTAAATCATACCGGGGTGATGTACAGCCATTGCCGCCATCACTCAAGCATGGTGTCTCGGGAGTGTTGTATTTATGGATGGCATTCAACATCTTGCTTTACGGGAGCATCGTCTTCGGTAGCTTTACCGTAAACTGGGGGGTAGATTACAGCCTGACGCTGAATAACTATATCAACCTATTCGGTATGGGTATGAGTGAAGGCGCATGGCCGTCACTGCTGACCACCATGACCTATGCAGGTATCGCAGCTCCTCTTACTGCGCTCTTCGGCTTATTGATTGCCTATATCGTTGTCAGGCAGCAATTCCATGGCAAGAAAGTGATCGAGTTTGCCACTATGCTGTGTTTTGCCGTACCGGGAACCGTTGCCGGTGTGTCTTACATTCTTGCGTTCAACGATGCGCCGGTTTACCTCACAGGTACGGCCGCTATCGTCGTTATTTCGATGGTAATGCGTAACGTGCCTGTAGGTATTCGTGCCGGTGTCGCGGGGTTAGGCCAGCTAGATAAGTCGCTTGATGAAGCCTCGTTGAGCTTACGTGCCAACTCCTTTAAAACCATTACTCATATTCTGATCCCATTGCTACGCCCGGCAATACTGTCAACGCTGATCTACAGTTTTGTCCGCGCAATGACCACGGTAAGTGCAATCATATTTCTGGTTACGCCTGAAACCCGAGTAGCAACATCGTACATCTTAAACCGTGTTGAAGATGGGGAATACGGTATTGCTATCGCCTATGGTTCCGTACTGATCTTTGTCATGCTGGCCATTATTTTGATCTTTGACTCCCTCGTGGGCGAAGCCCGCGTATCCCGTTCACGAGCCAACAACCAAGACTAACGATTGGAGATAATTCTTATGGCAAACGACAACTTTGTAGTTCTGAAAAATGTCTGCAAGCGCTTTGGTGACAATACGGTTATTGGCAACCTTGATCTGGAGATCAAAAAAGGCAGCTTAGTAACCCTGCTAGGGCCATCCGGCTGTGGTAAAACCACAGTACTACGTTTAGTGGCAGGGCTGGAAAAGCCCACCAGCGGTCAAATTTTCATTGACGATGAAGATGTTACCAATACCTCGATACAACAGCGTGATATTTGTATGGTATTCCAATCTTATGCACTATTCCCCCACCTGTCGCTGCATGAGAATGTGGGCTATGGCCTGAAAATGCTGAAATTATCTGCTGCTGAAATTAAACAGCGGGTCGACGACGCATTAAAACTAGTTGACATGGAAGGGATGGGCGATCGCTTTGTTGACCAGATTTCTGGTGGACAGCAGCAGCGCGTGGCATTGGCGCGAGCACTGGTGCTTAAACCTAAAGTACTGCTGTTTGATGAACCGCTGAGTAACCTTGATGCCAACTTACGCCGCAGTATGCGTGAAACCATTCGTGAATTGCAGCAACGTTTTAATATCACGTCACTATACGTTACCCATGATCAGACCGAAGCGTTTGCGGTCTCTGATACCGTTATTGTAATGAATGATGGCGAGATCATGCAGCAAGGCTCACCGGGCGATCTCTACCAGTCGCCAGCATCGATGTTCATGGCAAACTTCATGGGGGATGCCAATATCTTCTCAGGCAGTTTTGACGGTGAGCAGCTGAATATTAATGGCTATCGTATTGCGGCGGATCCGGAAGTGATCCGTGGAAACCCCACGGGCGATTATCAGATCGGTGTGCGTCCGGAAGCTATTTTACTGGCACACGAGGGCGAGCCTTGTCAGCAGTGTATCGTCAACAATGTCGTGTATATGGGCTCAATGTATGAAGTGGCAGTAATGTGGCATGATCAGGAATTATTGTTGCAACTGAACTCTTCGCAGTTTGATGCCGGTCTGTCAGACCATGCCTACCTGACGATTAACCCGACCGGTCTCTTCCTTCTACCAGCTGATGCCCGTTAATACCTGACTAAGTAATACTCCTTTACTCCGTCCCTGCTTTGCAGGGGCCGACGTCATAGCATAATCAAGACATTCATAACCGTTGGTCATAAATACCTATCACTAGAAACTGCTCATTAATATTGTGAATTTATATAATAAATGCCAAACGGTATATAGAATTTACACTGTAAAAAAGGCTGCCGGCTAGGCAGCCTCAACCACGCTATCGCGTTATTTTCTTAAGGCATTCAATTTTGCCTGGGCGATGCCATAGATAGAACCGCTGGCATAGCCGCCTTCTTCATTCCACGTGCCTGCCGATTTTGAGGTAAGGATCTCAATCGCTTCCGTCACA
This sequence comes from Photobacterium sp., assembly GCF_057456235.1. Lineage (NCBI taxonomy): Bacteria > Pseudomonadati > Pseudomonadota > Gammaproteobacteria > Vibrionales > Vibrionaceae > Photobacterium > Photobacterium sp. The sequence goes on from NZ_JBVCPH010000022.1 coordinate 57,001, forward strand.
TGACCGATTGCCCAGATATGAAATTCACCTTTCTCAACGGCTTCAATCACATCTTTTCGCAACATCAGATTGTGAACGTTCGACTCAGGAATAATCACCCCTTGCGTTGACTGGCGTCCTTTAATCGTACAAACATCGAAGAACCCCTCTATTTTCTCGTTTACCCCACCAATAGGCTGGGCATCGCCGAACTGATTCATCGAGCCCGTTATGGCAATATCCTGACGTAACGGTTGCTGAGAAAATGCCGAAACAATGGCGCATAATTCCGCCATTGATGCACTGTCACCATCAACGCCACCGTACGATTGTTCGAATGTAAGGTGCGTGGACAATGGTATTTTGGCGGTTTTACCAAAAATCGATGCTAGATAGGCCGATAAGATCATGACTCCTTTCGAGTGGATACTGCCACCAAGCTTTACTTTTCTCTCAATATCAAACACATCACCTTCACCAAACGCCGTAGTGGCAGTAATGCGATTCGGTGCGCCAAATTGATAGTCTGAGGTTGCAATCACCGATAATGCATTGATCTGACCGACGGCATCACCTTGGGTATCGATCAAGGTCGTACCGTTCATAAAACTTTGCATTACCTGATCTTTTAATCGGCTGACACGCTTTTCCTGGTTCATTAATGCCTGCTCGACATGGCTACTGCGGATCACCGTGGCATTCATCGAGCGGGCGCAGTAATTTGTCTCGCGCAGTAAATTGGCAATGTCTGCAGAGTGCAGTGACAGTTTGTTCTGATCTTCAACCTGGCGCGAACTATATTCAATAACCCGAGCGATTGCCCGGCGATCACAATGCAGCATGTTGTTATCATGAACAATACTGGAGATGAATCGTGCATAATGCTCTTCCGATTTATCGGTACGAGGCATTTCATCTTCGAAGTCAGCGGTCACCCGGAACAGTTCACTGAATTCAGGATCATAATGCTGGAGTAGCTGATAAGTCTGATAATCACCAAACAAGATAATTTTGGCATCCAATGGGATCGGCTCAGGATCTAATGAAATTGTTCCAGAGAGGGTAACTTCCCGCTCCAGCGAACTTAAGTTCAATTTGCGTAAACGCAGCGCACGCTTCAGACCATCCCAAACATAAGGCCGCTCCAGTACTTTCACCGCATCCATCATCAGTACACCGCCATTTGCACGATGCAAACTCCCTGGGCGGATTAATGAAAAGTCCGTGAACACCGTGCCTTTGTAGGTCGCATTTTCAACATAACCAAAAATGGCATGGTAGTTCGGGCTCTCTTCCACCACTATCGGGAACTTATGCTCATCCTGGCTCACTAACACATTCACCTGATAGCGGCGAGGCATCTTCTTATCAAGCGCCGCATAAGCCAGTGCGACCTGCTCTTCGCTTTCCTCCAGAAAAATATCGAGGTTTTCCAAAATATCTTTCTTCATCGCCGATAAATGCGCTTTCACCTCAGGCAGGGATCGATACTGCTCTGTCAGCGTTTTAATGAAATGGCTCAAGACTTCCAGTGCCACTTCTTCATTCAGCTTCTGGAGCTTATCAGAAAACTCCTCTTCCCATTCAGTCAGCTGACGTATTATACCGCGCAGCTTTATCTCCAGTTTTGCGATGATCGCTTCGAACTCACGTTGCTCTTTTTCCGACAGCGCATCAAACGTTTCTTCAGTATGTGGCTCTTCACCATTTAAAGCGACAAGCTGGTAGTCACCCTGAGTGGTTAACGCCAGACTGATATTTTTCTCTTTCGCTTCCTTGGTCAGGTTAACCAATGCGGTCTCCTGCTTCTCCGCTAATTGGCTTTTCAACGTTTCCGAGCGGGAATAGTACATCTCGTTGTCAAACGCCAGCGGCAAGGCCTTCACCAGACGCATCATCAGCTTTTCGACGTCTTTCTTAAACTGGTTACCGGTTCCTGCCGGTAACTTGAGCACTTTCGGGCTGCGGGTTTCCTCAAAGTTAACGACATAACACCAATCATAGATCGTACGGCTATTGCCATTGAGTTCATGGCGTTGCAGGTAACGCAGCATCATTGTACGCTTACCCAGACCATTACGACCGATGGCATAAATGTTATAGCCTTTCTCTTTAATAGACATGGCAAACTCAACAGCTTGCTGAGCTCGCTCCTGTCCCACAATTTCATCCAACGGAATCAGGTGCTTAGTCGATTTACACTCATCCGGACTAAGATCATTCAATTCAGACGCACGATACAACTTGTCACTGCTCAGGGGTTTAATTGGCATATATGTCCCTCTTATATGTATGACTCTAGTTTAGTCACTAAATGACTATATTTTAGTGATTTAGCTTCCGTTTGAGAGCTTGTAATTATGCTGTCATGGGTCTATAGCCAGGTTTATACCCAATAAACCGAATCCAACAGCGCTGCTCCCGGATTCATGAAATAAGCTGTATATGGTCAAGTAAAACTGGCCACGGTTTGATGGGCAAGTCAGAAGCGGGACTCTTTGTCCGCCTTGGCGGTATTATCCTTAATTATTTGGTTAACATTCTTGTGAGAAAATAACGTCGAAAGCCTAATGCGGGTTTACACTGGAATAAGACAGACCTCAACGAATGCAGCTTAATTGCGGATGATTAACGTCTAATGACTAGTGGTGTAATCAAACTGATCCCAAATATATTGACGACATTGCGCCTGATTTTGGCAGTGCCTGTCTGTTTGCTGATCCTGAATGAAAACTACCCTGCGGTCTTGTGGATAGCCTTTATTGCCGGACTCAGTGACGGTGTCGACGGACTGATTGCGCGTAAGATGCATGCCGAGAGTCGTTACGGGGCTATCGTTGATCCGCTTTCCGATAAGACGTTGCTGATCAGTACGTATGTCGCTTTTGCCCTAGTAGAATTACTGCCCTGGTGGGTAGCAGCCATAATCGTCACGAGGGATGTGATTATCATCACAGGGGCGATCGTCTATCACTGGCAGTTCGGACGTTATGACGTTGTACCGAGTATCTGGGGTAAAATCAGCACGGCTGTGCAGATTATTTTCTCCCTGATGCTGTTAACCCATCAGGTGTATCCGGTGTTTCCCGCGATCAGTTTCCAGATCGGTTTATGGTTGGTGATTTTGATGACTGTTGTCAGCGGCGTTCACTATGTCTATACCTGGAGCGTAAAGGCTCAGACCATAAAAAAAGGACAAAATAATATCTAATATGTGCCATCAATGACTGCCTCTTCAACAAGAAAACTCCCGCTCTGTCAAATAATTAAGTGAACCATGATTCCGGTACATTTCGCCAGAGCGATGCAAGTCCGTTGTACGTACATCCGTACCAACAAAAAAACGACGCGGATAAATCAGCAACCCTCACAAAATTGATAATATATTGTTTTTTTTAAAAGTAAAAATGCTGGATACAGAGCAAAAAGGATTAAATTGGTCACATAATCTTCGCGAACTCACCCTGCTTTCACATCGCTCAATTGAACTAAAATTATTACTAAGTGAAGTGTCAATTTTTATGTGATCTGAGCATATGACCCGCAGTTTCTTAAACTAGCTATGGCTCAATCGAGTAAGGTTATTAGGAGATCATTGTTATGCCAAGTGTAAACTATAAAGAAGATCATTTAGATAGTGTCTTGGTCATTAGTGAAGAAGGTGTCGATCATGAAGGATTAACACGTTTATTCAATAGCCATGATTTTCCGGTAGATATCCGCTGGAGTAATTTACAAAGTATCGATCTTGTTCAATATGGAGCGATAGTCCATTTGACTCGATCTTCAAAGTCTTTGGCTGCCTTATTAGGTGATAGGTTATTGTCAATTAAAGAAGAGGAGTGGCTTTTAATTGCTGGCGATGATGAAGATCTACATTGCACGGTTGAATTAACAACATTAGCATCCGATAAATTACGGCTCTTCGTAAGGATGTTATGGGCAAGATTTAATATTGCTTGATATCACTATAACCCCTGATTAGGTATCGTAAAACACACAGTGAGATAAAATGACTCTCTCGCTGGCGTGGCTAAAAATGTAATACGTCGGCTAGAATGCCGACGTATTGATGTAAGTGAGAGTCTTAAGCGGCTTTATTTCTGATACCTTTCTTAGAAACCTATTCTTGCACCTTTCGGAATGACGACAATACCGTCATCTGAAACATGATATTTCTTTCTGTCTTCTTCAAGATTCTCGCCAATCACGGTACCCGATGCAATGTGAACCTCCTTATCGAGGATAGCACGACGAATTGAACAGTTTTCACCGATCTTCACATCCCCAAGGATAACTGATTCGCTGACTGTGCTGCAGTGCCCGATATTACAGCTGAAACCGAGTACAGAATTGTGGACCTTCGCCCCCCGAATATAGCTACCATTAGAAATTAAGCTGTTATTAACATTCACTTTGCAGCAGTCACCATCAAGGAAGGTCGCAGGTGGCAGCGGCGGGTAATAGGAATGCAGCGGCCAGTTACGGTTATACAAAGAAAACGGCGGCGTTTCAGAAAGCAAATCCATATGCGCCTGCCAGTACGCATCTATAGTACCGACATCCCGCCAGTAACCCTGACCAGCTTCGCCTTCAATGGTATTGGTGCTGAAATCATACACAAAGACCCGGCCTTTCGGATAAAGCTTAGGAATAATATCTTTACCGAAATCATGGCTTGAATTTTCATCGGTACCGTCTTCTTCGAGGGTATGTAACAAGGTTTCCGTTTCGAAAATATAGTTTCCCATGGAAACCAGCGCGTGGTCAGGATCGTTGGGTATAGGTTTAGGGGTAGTCGGCTTTTCTTCAAAACCGATCATCCGTCCCTCACTATCAATCTCGATCACCCCAAATGAGCTCGCTTCACTTAAAGGCATTTTGATTGCACATACGGTTAACTCAGCCTGTCGGGCCTTATGAAAATCCAGCATCTGTTTTACATCCATTTTATAGATGTGATCACTGCCGAAAACACAGACCTGAGCAGGGGCTGCAATTTCTATAAAACCAATATTCTGATAAATCGCATCGGCAGTTCCGGCGTACCAGCGCTTATTCCTACGCATCTGTGCCGGGATCGGGTCAATAAACCGATCTGTAATACCCGACAACCTCCACCCCTTTTTCATGTGTTTATAGAGGGACTGTGACTTAAATTGAGTGAGCACATAGATCTGTAAAAAGTCCGCATTAGCAAAGTTATTTAATGCAAAATCGATAAGCCGGTAGCTGCCACCAAATGGGACTGCAGGTTTACTGCGCCCCTCAGTTAAAGGACGTAATCTAGCCCCCTCTCCACCAGCCAATATCATCGCTAATACACCAGCCATCTTTCCTCCCTAAGCATAAGCAATAACAAGCATATCATTATTAAGCATATACTCATTATGTAATTATTGGCAAGGAGCCTGCCGTACTTATAAAAAATTTGACTTATGTTACATTTTTACATATTTCCGTTAGATAAAGGTTAAAACCCAGAATTAACACGTGGCCATCTTTTAGTTAAAACAGATCAGGTTCAAGTTAATAAAGTGGGGACTTCACAATGAGCTAACCTTGAGGTAACGCTCAAAATAATACGTGGAAATAACATCATGGATAGCCACAATTCACTTAAACTGACAGCCCAGGATGCGTTGATTCTGGTAGATGTGCAAAATGACTTCCTCCCTGGCGGAAGCCTGGCTGTAACAAACGGAGATCAGGTGATACCTGCACTTAACTGCTATATCAAAGCCTTTCATCAGCGCCGATTACCTATTTTTGCTACCCGTGACTGGCATCCATTGAATCACTGCTCCTTTAAAAATTGTGGCGGTATCTGGCCACCTCATTGTGTGCAGCATACTCACGGGGCTGAGTTTGCCAGTGATCTCCGGCTACCTGAAGATGTAGAGATTATATCTAAAGACGACACGCCAACATTAAATAGCTACTCGGGCTTTACGTGCACAAATCTCAGTAAGCAGCTCCGTAACAAAGGTTGTAATCGCCTATTTATTGGCGGATTGGCAACCGATTATTGTGTTTTGAATACTGTACTTGACGGAATTAGGGAGGGCTTTGATGTCGTTCTGCTGGAAGATGCGATACGGGCAGTGAACCTTAACCCCGGAGATAGTGATAATGCGATAGCCCGGATGAAAAAGGCCGGAGCGACAGGTATTCGGGTGGAGGAAATAGAGAATGGCATGCTATGAGAGCCCGCAGCTAACCGACCTGTACCAGCTTACTATGGTGCAGAGCTACCTTGATCATGATATGAAAGATGAGGCAGTTTTCGAATTTTTTGTGCGGAAACTGCCATCACGGCGTAACTTTATGATCGCTGCCGGGTTGGAGCCGTTACTGGATTTTCTTGCACAGGCCCGGTTCGGCGATGAAGAACTGGAGTATCTGGCCAACAGCGGATTTTTTCGCAGTAATCTGATTGATTACCTGAGAAAATTCCGCTTTTCCGGACAAGTCGATGCGATGCCGGAAGGGACGATATTCTTTGCCAATGAGCCAGTTGTGCGCATAACAGCCTCTCTGCCAGAGGCGCAATTGATCGAGACGCGGTTGATTAATTTACTACAATTACCAATGCTGGTCGCAACCAAAGCCGCACGCTGTAGGCTTGCTGCAACCGATAAGCTATTGGTCGATTTTGGCCTGCGTCGCGCCCACGGAGCAGATGCAGGTATGCAGGCATCCCGTGCCAGCTATATTGCGGGCTTTGATGGTACGTCGAATGTTCTCGCTGGTCAGCAATATGGTATTCCGATTTTTGGCACGATGGCACATGCTTATATTCAGGCCCACGGCTCGGAAACGGCAGCATTCCGTCACTTTGCAAAAAGCCAGCCGGATAACTTAGTCTTGCTGATCGATACCTACGATACCTACCGAGGTGCTGAGCGGGTGATTAAATTGGCGGAGCATTTAAAAGCCGAAGGTAAATCGGTCAAGGCCGTGCGGATCGATAGCGGTGATCTGGGGCATGAAGCCGTCATGGTAAGGGACCTTCTCAATCGTTCCGGTCATTCTGAAATTGGTATCTTTGCCAGTAGCAGTGTCGATGAATATTTGCTCGAACACTTAGGGCAACAACAAGCCCCTATTGATGGTTACGGTATTGGCACCAGCCTGACGACCTCGGAAGATGCTCCCTTTCTCAATTGTGCTTATAAACTACAGGAATACGCGGGTATCGCGCGTCGTAAACGTTCCCACGGTAAAGCGACCTGGCCGGGCTGCAAGCAGGTTTATCGCCATGTGAAAGACGATGGACAACTGGCCTTCGATCAGCTCTGCCTGGAAACAGAAAACCCGGGAAACGGGCAACCATTACTGCAACCGGTAATGCTAAATGGAAAACGGGTGGTAGCGGCAGAATCATTCGACACATTACGTAAGCGGGTTAAACAGCAATTGTTAATGCTGACTCCGTCATTGGCTAATCTGTCAAAACAAGCTAGATTTGAGCTGAAAATTTCGCAACCCCTGCAGCAGCTCACTCACCAGACAGACCAACGTTTCAATGACTAACCTAGGACCGCAATGATTGAGCTGTGTATTGAACGCCCTTTAATATATTGATATACGAACATTTAAAAACCGTCATCTGGCCAGGTAACAGTAATATATTCTGCTTAAAGTGTCAGCTGCCCATAGCGATTAAACGCAAAGCGACTGACAAGCGCCAGACACGTTATAACAGAAAGTATACCCGCAATGAAAATGGCCACCATGATCACCAGTTGGTATTTCACCGCCAGGATAGGCTCGGTACCACCGAGGATCTGCCCTGTCATCATACCCGGCAAGCTGACTATACCCAAAGTTGCCATTGTCGCTAGCTGAGGGGCCAGTGCCGCTTTCACCGCCGTTTTAATAAAAGACTGACCCGGATTGGGCGCGCCTAACGCCAGATAAAACTGATATTCATTCTGTTTTTCACGCAGGCTGCTATACCAGCGTTCAAGCGCCAGTACGTTCGCCGTCAGGCAGTTACCCAGCAACATCCCCGCAACCGGGATCATATACTGCGCCTGCCACCAAGGCTCTGCCTGAATTGCCCCAGCCAGCATTGCAGGCAAGACAACAAAAAGCGCTACAACCTGCCCCAACAACACCGCAGGCAGCACCTTGCGAACATTCATCTCAGCCCTGCGGCAAATACTGAAACCGGCAATCAAAACCATCACAGCCAGCCATAACACATTCAAGCCAGGATGCTGCCAGTCAAACAGAGTCTGCAGGTAAATACCCACTACCGCCAACTGCAAAGTCATACGAAGCACAGCTTCAATCAGCGTTCGGCTTAAGCCCAGTTGCCAGCGATGAAAAAGAAACAGGGGAATAAGTAATAGCAGATAAAACCCTGCCAGTGCCAGGCTGCTGATCTCAAGAACATTATTCATTGATCTGCTCCATGCGATGGTGATAGTCGCTGGCAGCCAGCCAGATCGGATCATGAGACACCGATATCCTTGCCGGAGCGACCGTATCCAATAGCGTCATGATCTTGTCTCGACTGATAGAATCCAGTGCCGAGGTCGGTTCATCTAATAACCACAACGGACGTCGCATCAACAGTGCCCGGGCTATCGCCAGCCGTTGTTTTTCACCGCCAGAAAGCAGAGAAACCGCGTATTCCAGTGACTGCGTCAGACCGACCCGATCCAGCGCTTCTCGGCATACTATATCATCAGGTTCAGAGGGAGGTGTCGGGATGGTTGTCGAATGCAGAGACGCCGACATCGCTTTCAGCATCCACGGTAATCGAAGAACCTGACCAATGGTGTCTGCCCCCATAACAGGCTCTTGTGGCAAATAGCAGAATTGCTGCCGCCACCAGCCAAGATCATCAGCAGAAACATCCCGCCCCTGCCAGCTAAAACCACCATGAGCCGGTGGACGCAAACCGGCCAGGACCAGCAACAGACTACTCTTTCCACAGCCCGATCTTCCCGATATCGTAAGATGCTCACCGGCTCGCAAAGCCCCGGTCAACACCCGGCAACCCGATGCTTCCAGCCCGGAGCTCAGCTCGGTAATCGTTAGTAGAATGTCTGTCGGGTCAGCCATATTTCGTTCCTGATCTCTCGTAACTCATTACAGTGTATTGGAGAGCAAGATATGGCTCAAATTAATTGAAATCATCAGTAGCATTAAAGCGTTTAATATATCGTATGCTAACGTTAAAACGATAACACCCCTCACGGGGTTGAACTGTTGATCATCGTGACAAATGACAGGCAAAAAAAATGCCGGCAGCGCCGACATTTTTTATACTGATTACATAGACTCTAAATTATAGAGCAACTACGTTTGCAGCTTGAGGACCTTTCTGGCCTTGTTCTACGTCAAAAGAAACCTTTTGACCTTCAGCAAGAGTTTTGAAGCCTTCAGAAGCGATTGCACGGA